>VGKH01000105.1 GCA_016867135.1 Candidatus Omnitrophota bacterium | reverse complement strand
TTATTTCTATAAACTCATCCATCTTTATTAATATTTTGTTTCTGAGTTTTATAAACAGGGCATTTATTCAAACAGAATTCATAGCGTCTTTCTTCAGGAAGCTGAGAGGCTTCTGTGCCTTCTAATTGCGAGCAATGAATCTTATGCTTAAGAACTGGACAGAAGATTTCTTGTGAGGGAGGCTTGCTCTGTTTATCTTCTTTCATTTGTTTTGCCTACTAACATCTTAAGGGCTTGGAGATATTTTTCGCTTGTCTTATGCACAATCTCTTCAGGTAGTTCCGGCGCAGGCGGAGTTCTATTCCAATCTAATGTCTCCAGATAATCCCGCACAAACTGTTTATCAAAACTCGGCTGCGGACCACCGGGCTTATATTCGTCTTTTGGCCAGAAACGCGAGGAATCCGGCGTAAGCACTTCGTCAATAAGGATAATCTTTCCGTCGTAGATGCCGAACTCGAATTTTGTATCGGCAATGATAATGCCTTTTGATTCGGCATAAAGGCTTGCCTTCTTGTATAAAGCGAGGCTTATTTCTTTTAATTTTTGCGTAGTATTCTTTCCTAATTCCTTTTCTACGAATTTCTGAGAGACATTGATATCGTGACCCACGTCTTCCTTCGTCGCAGGCGTAAATATGGCTTGGGGTAACTTATCCGATTCTCTTAAACCTTTGGGTAATTTTATCCCGCATATAGATTGACTTGCTTGATACTCTTTCCAACCTGAACCGGAAAGATAACCCCTTACCACGCATTCCACCGGTATTGGCTTTGCCTTTTTTACTAACATTGAGCGGTCATTTAAAACATCTTTATACTTGTGCAATCCTTTAGGAAAATCTTTAAGCTTTGCTGAAATGAAGTGATTAGGTACAATATTTTTAGTAAACGCAAACCAAAATAGCGAAAGTTTAGTGAGGACTTCTCCTTTATGCGGAATGCAAGTTGGCAAGACCACATCAAAACAGGAAATTCTGTCTGTGGAAATAATCAGCAGCTTGTCTTTAAGATCATAAACATCTCTAACCTTTCCTCTTTTAAAAAGCTCGACATCCGTAAGTCGGGTTAGACGCAAAGGTTCGTTTTCCATATTAAGCACCTCCTCTATCGCCGAATCTTATGGAATCAAAATAGTCGTTATTTGAATGTGTTTGGTTTTTTTCTTCTTTTGCTTCCAAGACAAACGGGCTGATATATTCGCCGAATTCTTTTTTGGCTTTTAAGAGACGCTCTCTTTGTTCTTGAATAACCCTGAAAATCTCCTGCGGCACATCGCTTATATTCTGGCGGTAAAATTTTTCCACCCGCTCTAATTTTGCCAGGTTCTCGGGAACGCGGATAGTAAACTCACTTTTATAATTTTCTTGGGTATATTCCTGCTGACGCACCTGTTGAAAGATTTGGCGTAACTCCTCATATTTAGGAATCCAGCCCGTAGGAGATTTTATGGCATCTACCTCATTATGTACGCGTAATTCCATCCACTTTATCCAGACATGTTTATCTCTACGGTCATTTAAGAATTCGCCTGTCTTTAGGTCTCTTAAAAAATAGTTAACCCCAAAGACAAACGGGCATCTTTTAAGTCTCTTTCCAAATTCT
>VGKH01000104.1 GCA_016867135.1 Candidatus Omnitrophota bacterium | reverse complement strand
AAAGGCAAACTTGGAGAAATCCAAGGGCGCAAAGCCAACGACCTAAAATCCAAGCAAGGGAAAAGGTGGCAGGGCTGCCAAAAGCAAGAACCCTAGAATTGGAAACAAGGTCTAGGGTTTTTTAATATATTCGCTCTTTATGAATCTTGAAAGGTAAACTACTTCGAAAGAGTAGGGCACAAAGCCTAGAGCCTAAAAAGATAAAAAATCTTTACGGTAGTCAGGCTGCCGTGATCCTAAAAGGATTCCGTTAATTTTAATATGAAAGCCCATTTTTTCGAATGGGCTTTTTCTTTTTATAACCCGGAGGTGCGAAATGAAAAACAGAAATAAGACAATAATAAAATCCTTAACTATGCTACTTATACTTACAATTTTTGCTACGAGTGTCGAGGCGGGAGATTCTATGAGGGTTGCTGTTTCCTGTGTTATTCCTTCCTTGCTGGAGATGAATCTTGAGCCAGAAAATATCGCATCTACCCCCGAGGATACTGATAAGACAGCCGATAGAATCTGCGTGCAGCAAGAAAATAAGATGGTAAACCAAGAAAGTCAACCATCTGTTTTAGTATCGGAAAATACATCGGAAGAAACTTCGCTTAAGCTATATAGCTTCTACGAAAAATAAAATATCTTCGTCTATCTATCCGCAAATTTCGTTTAAGCCATTCTTTTATTTTTGGACTTCTTTCAGGGGAATATTATATATATAGGTTATTCCTTCAAATAACTCTATATCTTTAAAGATAGGCACCTTTGGGATAAAATTAACTGGGAGGCTATTTATATCTAAAGTTATTTTATGCGGTCCGGTAGAGATATTGCGTAAATAGTACTGGCCCTGGCCATCAGTAGTTACCGTTGTTTTATCTTCTAAGCTTACAACAACATCTTTAATTCCTTTGTCTTCAGCGTCAAACTTTCCATTGCCATTTATATCGTTAAAGACTATTCCGTATATTTCAGAGCGTGAAATAATCCCAAAATCTATATTTATGGTTTCCCCTTGCTCTATCGACACTTCCCTAGACGGTAAACCAGTCAAAACAAATCCGGAAGGCAAAGTATTGCTATCCACGGATAAAACAATTTTTCTTGCCCTTATATTTCTAAATGAATATTTACCGTTGGAATCGCTAATATCATATCGATCCAGAGGGCTTATCATGATCTTCAAGTCTTTTACAACCGGCTCATTGGGTTGACGAACGCCATCCGAATTCAAATCTTTAAAGACAACACCAGCTATATGTCCGACTGGATTCCAGTGGAAATGGGTATCAAATGTCCAGCGCATTCCGAACCTGACTTCGCCCTCTAGCCTTTTATTAACGTCTGGGTTTTCTGCCCAGATGTTATTGGCGCGTAAATTAATATAGGCATTAAAATCGTCTGATGGTTGATATCTCAGTTCGCTCGAAGCCTCCAGGTTATCTTCTCCGGAGAGAAAACTGCGCGGAGCAGTGGCGTCCTCTTCATCGCGATAATAGATTCTTGAGGTCAGATAAAATGGTGTTTTAGCTAATTGTCTATTATAATCTATACCTGCTTCGAATACATTTGGCTTAGATAATTCGTCCGTATAGTCTCTCAGCCAATTAACTTCCTTAGAAGCGAAGCA
>VGKH01000103.1 GCA_016867135.1 Candidatus Omnitrophota bacterium | reverse complement strand
TCCGAAGGCGAAAAATAAAACGCTCTTTGGGTTGTGTCAATGTTCCGAAGATTATAAGTTTTACACTCGAGGTAAGCTGTCCGACCATGTTTATCAGTTATTTCAATATCAGGATAGCCAGTTGCTTTTCTTCTGCCACTCTTGGCCCGAGGGGTATCCGCCTGAATACCTAATTCATAGAGGGCCTTTTTAACAAAGGGCTCAATCTTGTTTCCCGCCTCGTTTGGCCTATCGGTATAAATCCCGACATTCGAAGCTTTAGCTCCTGCGATTTGGGCCGCTTTAGCCATTAAACCTACTAGCTCTTGGTCAAACGAGGAATTCTTGTCGAAGCTTAAAACCCTACATCCGGAAAGGGCCTTAATTGCGATCGGAAATGGTATATCTTTAATTGGAGCAAGACATTTACTTAATATAGCCTCCAATTCCTGAATATATTTTTTATCGTCCATTTTCAAGGTTTTTTAAAAATCAAAATATATTCTTTCTGCATTATATTATATAACCCGAAGATTATTTTCTCTATCTTTTTAACCAACGCAAAACCGGCAGATTCGCATTGCTCAACAACCTTTGCGGTTGTATCTATTTCCTGGCTCTGAAACGTAACATTGCCAATTACTATTACACAGTATCTTCCTTTTTCAAGAATGCTGTACATCTGCCTATAGGCTTTATCCATGTCTTGGTTATAAAGCTCAAATTTATTAAAACCCGCCCCTCTTACGCCAATAAATTCCTCCTTTATTTTATCAAGGTTATGCCCCAGAGCGGTTAAGGCATGCGCGTCATTCGCAACATAATTCAGGGCAATGGAGTAAGGAGGAGAAGTAATTATGCCATGGACTTTGTTGTTTATAACACTGAGGTTTCTCGCATCCCCTTGTCTGATATCCACCTCACCTAATTCTAACCCTAGTCGACTTTTAACTTCCTTGTAATCCCTTAGCGAAGCAAGCATCTTATTAATATTCGATATGAAGGATGTCTGAAAATCTCTACCTCTTCTACTCTCGTCACTATGAGCAATCATTTCCCCCAGCTTAAAAAAATTGCTAACTTTTTTATTTTTAATGTCTCCGGATTTCTTTTCACTAAAGAGAGATCCTTGCTGGAATAAATTGCCGTTCTCTGGTCTAACACTCATCAAGAAATTGTCTTTGGCCTCTTCAATCTCTGGTAGAGCTCCAAGAGACTCAGTCTTTACTCTTGAAATTAAGGCGCACAGAGGCGAAATGTCGATACCGACACAATTAATTCCCAAAAGTTGACACTCAAGGGCAGTTGTGCCACTGCCAATAAATGGGTCAAGAATAGTCTCACCAGGGTTTACTCCAATAATATTTATTAATGCCCTGATCATCTGCGGATGAAACTTCCCCTTATACGGATAAAACCAATGTGTCAAATACTGGTTAACTGATGAGGTTTGATTATGCTGCTGAATGAAATGGTAATCTGTAAACTCGCCGTTTATTGATTTAAAATAGGCAAGGCTTTTCTTTAGAAGATCAATCTTGTCAACAAAATTTAACTTGAACTCACGGAGGTTATTGGTTATCTCGAAGTCAACATTAAGTGACTGAAGTTCCAGCCTAGCCAAAGCTAGCTCATAAATAAATTGGATATTATCGTGAAGCTTCAAAATCTTGTTCTCTGCCATTTACACTTATTTTACCATCTATAAAAATGTTTCTCCACAACTCTGTTTTTTGCCTTCAACCCGTGCTTAGAGTATAATAGCCTCATGGCC
>VGKH01000102.1 GCA_016867135.1 Candidatus Omnitrophota bacterium | reverse complement strand
CTTTAATATGTCTTCTATTTGTTTCTTGGGGTTTTCCACGTTTAAGAGTGGCCTGTGGTCATAATTCTTGGTTCGTTCAAATATTACATCCGCAGAAGTTTGAAGATAGATAACTACGCCATTTCTCTGTAAGTTTAGCATATTGTCTTTATCCAAAACTGCTCCGCCGCCACAGGCAATAACTAAACCGTCGCGCTGCGAGATCTCTTTAATTACCTCTTTTTCTACTTTGCGAAAATAAGGCTCGCCATCTTTGGCAAAAATGTCATTTATGGACCTGCGTTCCCTTTCTACGATAGTTTCATCAGAATCGACAAAAATCATACCCAGATGCCTGGCTAAAGCCTTTCCTACAACGGTCTTGCCGGCGCCCATAAAACCAACCAAAGCTATATTCTTCTTCATTTGCATAACTTTAATCAAATCAAGGGGTTTTTAACGTAAAATGAATTCTACCATAATAAACCAAACCTGTCAAACCTTTACGAAATTGACTGATATTCCTCTTGTAGGCTTACAAATAGGCAGCCCGGCCAGAAAACTGGCCGGGCTGCCCTCAATATCCTGCCTATCTTAAAGACTCTTTACATAACCCTCATAGCTTCGTCTTATCTGGATCAAGCTATCAGAGCCGAATTTTTCCAAAAAGGCATCAGATAATACAAAAGCTACCACGCCTTCGGCAATAACTCCTGCTGCCAAAACCGCACAAATATCCGCCCTTTGTATAGCTGCCTTTGTCGGTTTCTTGGTAATTATGTTTACAGAGTCCAGCGGCTGTGCCAGGCTTGAAATCGGCTTCATGTAGGCACGCAAGACTATGGCTTCTCCGTTACTGACGCCTCCTTCAATGCCGCCGGCATTGTTGGTTTTACGGTAAAAACCATTGCCTTTAGAATAGAAAATTTCGTCGTGAACCTCAGAACCCATTTTATTGGCGGATTCAGCCCCTAATCCAAATTCTACTGCTTTTATTCCCGGAATAGCCATAACCGCAGCTGCTAATTTTGCATCTAGTCTTTTATCATACTGCGCGTAGCTGCCCAATCCTACAGGAACGCCTTTGGCAATAACTTCAAATGATCCGCCAAGGGTATCCTGCTTTCGCTTGGCTTCATCGATTTTATGTCTAATTTCTGACTCGGATGTCTTGCCCCCAACCATTAAAACCTTGCTGGAAACGGCGATTTTAAATTCTTTCAAGAAAAACTTGCATAGGGCTCCGGCTGCCACCCTTACAGCAGTTTCTCTAGCCGAAGCTCTTTCCAATACAAATCGGATATCCTTAAAATCGTATTTTAATGCGCCGGCTAAATCGGCATGGCCCGGCCGAGGAGCTAAAATTGAAGGCAATCTATCAATACTAAAATCGCGATTATCGATTTTTAAGGCGATAGGGCTGCCGATAGTCTTTCCCTTGATAACTCCAGAGAGAATATCAACCTTGTCCTTTTCTATTTTCATTCGCGGTCCGCGGCCGTAACCCGATTGCCTGCGCTTTAACTCTTGATCGATTATCCTTTTATCCACTCTTAAACCCGCAGGCATCCCTTCCAATATCGCTAAGAGAGCCTGGCCGTGTGATTCTCCCGCAGATAATAAACGTAACATTCTAATATCCTCCTTTAATGACGACATAATTTACGGAGTCGCCAGACGACGTAAATTATACGTCGGAATTGAACCCCCACACCAATTCTCTTACCCCTCAACACCATAAAATTGGTGTGGGGGTAAATTCAGCCAACAGACTTATGTTCACTCTGTTCCATAAGTCTGGGCTTCATTTAAAAATAATAAAGTGAATAAAACTTAGCAATCAGCTGCTGACTGAAAAAGAAACTTATTACCGCTGCAACAGCAATAAAAGGGCCGAAAGGAATAAGGCTTCCTTTGGTTTTTATCA
>VGKH01000101.1 GCA_016867135.1 Candidatus Omnitrophota bacterium | reverse complement strand
ATATATAAATATCTGCAAAAGACTTTCCTATGAAACAAGCGCTTAACGCAAATCCTACCACTAATATAATCATTATTTTTTTCATCTTATTCTCCTTTTTATAAGTTATCTTTTACCTGTTGAATTTCACTTGCTCCTGGAACCATTTTTCCTGCAATAATTGGTTGTTTTTCAACTAAAGCGAAAGCATTATTAGCAGCCACTACTAGCGCCATTACCAATACGCTTAAAACTAGAACTCTCTTCATTCTTATCACCTCCTTCCTTTCAATATCTTGCTCTCATTTATGACTACGGTATTTCTTACTGAAACCGGACAACTTTTTTAAAAATTTCTTACTAAATTACGTTAAACAAAAAGTGACTTTTTGTGTTATACTATTCTTATCATATATTTAAACGGGATTAATTATTGAAACCGAACATTTAACCTAAAACTTTTAGCCACTATGAATTTAGACTTCGAAACTCACAATTTGATAACCGCTGCTAAGCTAGGGAGCAAAGACGAGCGCCTGAAAGCACTAGAGAAACTATTCAGAAAATATCAGGATAGAATCCTTAGGATTGTAAGATTGAGGTCTAATGCGGATTTACGAAGAAAGTTGCACATGACATCCTGGGATGTGAGACAAGAAGTCTTTCTTTACGCCTTAAAATCAATAGATACCTTTGAACCAAAAAGCCAAGGGCACTTTATCAATTGGTTAAGTCAGAAGGTAGGATGCTACTTAAAAGATAGGCTTGATTATATTTACAGTGGCAAACGGCTGGCTCCCGGAGGAGAGTTTTCAATTGAACAAGGAGGAAAAAGTAAGGGTAACGAAACAACGCCACTAGAAGATACAAAATTAGGAGCTACTATAAGCAAATACTTAAACCAAAAGATGTTGATAGACGATATGCTTGATACCATTGATAACGATTCTAAAGAACTTATTATTAAACACGATCTTGAAAAATTTACTTTTAAAGAAATTGGAGAAGAAATAGGAAAGCCTGAAGAAGCGGTGCGCAAACAATATACTCGAGCAAAGCAAAGACTTATTGATAACGTAGAAAATAAATTTGGAACAACAATAAAAGGAAAAGATATTTTATAGATGAAATTTGAAGATATCTATTTTGAGATTCTTGATAAGATCTTTGCCGGAGAAAATGTTGATATTCAGGCTTACCTTGAAAAATACCCCCAATTCGCAAAAGAACTAAAATCTAAACTCGCCACATTAAACCTTATCAATAATAATTTCTCGGAAGATTTAAATATTAAACAGCTTGGCGAATATACCATCCTCCAGGAGATAGGCCGTGGGGGGATGGGAATAGTATTTCTTGGTATACACCCCGCCCTTAATAGGTTATCTGCTATAAAAGCACTCCCACCCTCTTCATCCTTTGACAAAGAATCGATTGAGCTATTCCGAAAGGAAGCGCGAATGGTTGCTAAATTCAACCATCCAAATATTGTCCCAATATTTACTGTGGGTAACGATTCTGGAGTTGATTATATAGCTATGGGATATATCCCGGGCCTTTCCCTTAGAAGACTAATAGATCAATTAAAGCCTCTATCCGGAAACCAAAAATTTGACGGTAAAACTATTTATTCCCTTCTAAATCAGGGAAAACAAACTGAACCAAGAAAAGAATCGCCAGGAAAACCTATTGGCCTCAAGAAAGATTATTCATTTTGGTCACTCAGTTATTACAAAATAGTTGCTTCGCTATTTGCTGAAGTTGCCGCGGCAATTTATTATGCGCACCAAAACAATATTATTCATGGAGATTTAAAACCATCAAACATGCTGCTTTCTGATGAAGGAATCCCTATATTAGTTGACTTCGGTCTTTCAAAAATCGTTCGGCACGAACTTCCAGATAAATCAAACCCCTTCACTGGCTCATTAGCTTATGCTGCACCAGAACAAATTAAAGAAAGAATCTTTTCTATCAAAA
>VGKH01000100.1 GCA_016867135.1 Candidatus Omnitrophota bacterium | reverse complement strand
AAGAGGATTCTTAAAACGCGCTGCGGGTTTTGTACGGGCGGTTGACAATGTAGATTTAACTCTGCAAAGAGGAGAGAATCTAGGATTGGTCGGAGAATCCGGCTGCGGAAAGACTACCCTTGCTCGGGTAATTCTAAAATTAATCAAAGCAGACGCTGGCCAGATAATATTCCGTGATAACGATATTACGACATTATCCGATAAAAAAATGAGAGGCATAAGAAAGAACTTGCAAATCGTCTTTCAAGATCCTTTTAGCAGCCTTGACCCGAGATTCACCATTAAAAAGATTATTAGAGAGGCTTTCACTTTCTTTCCCGATTGGGATGAAAAGAAAATTGACTTAAGGATAAACGAGTTAATCGAAACAGTTATACTGCCGCAAGGCATCCTGAATCGCTACCCTTATGAATTCTCCGGAGGAGAAAGGCAGCGTATCGCCATTGCCAGAAGCCTGGTTTCCAATCCCGAACTTTTGATTCTTGACGAAGCAGTATCGAGCCTAGATGTCATTGTCCAGGCCCAGATTCTGGAGTTGCTAAAAGTTTTGCAAAAAAGCCTCGGCTTGACTTATCTTTTTATTTCGCATAATCTAAGAGTCATTAGAAAAATCTGCAGGCAGGTTGCAGTAATGTATCTGGGTAAAATTGTTGAGAAGGCTTCAACTGAAGAACTATTTACCAACCCGCTACATCCGTACACAAGTGTTTTATTAACTGCTGCGATAAAATTCAAGGCTGGGATAAAGGGAGAAATTTCTTCTTTAACGGAAATACCTAGAGGTTGCTGTTTTTATCCGCGCTGCAGCTTACGACAGGAAATCTGCAAGGCCGAAGAGCCGGCAATGAAAGAATATTTCCCCGGGCATTTTGTCGCCTGTCATTTTCCTATAGATAAAAAATCTTGAAATAAGGGCAAGCTTGCTGTAATATTAGTCATCTTGTTTGGAGGACAAATGTCACAAACCTCAAAGGAACCAAAAAATATCTTAAGTTCAATAGGAAACACCCCTTTAGTTGAAATTAAAAAGCTGAATCAGCCTAATTCGGCTAAGATTCTGGCTAAATTAGAATCATTTAATCCCGGCGGAAGCATAAAGGATAGGATTGCGCTTTCAATGATTGAAGACGCCGAACAAAAAGGACAGTTAAAACCAGGCTATACAATAATCGAACCTACTAGCGGTAATACAGGCATAGGACTGGCGTTAGTTGCTGCGGCAAAAGGTTACAAGGTCATCTTAATCATGCCGGAAAATATGAGCGAGGAAAGAAAACAAATCCTAAAATCCTACGGAGCGCAATTGATACTTACGCCCCCGGCAGAAAGAATGCCCGGAGCAATTAAGAGAGCGGAAGAATTATTAAGAAATACTCCTAATAGTTTTATGCCCCAACAGTTCAAAAATGAAGCCAACCCTGAAATACACCGTAAAACCACGGCAAAAGAAATCATCGAAGCCGCGAAAGGAAAAATCGATGCCTTTGTGGCTGGCGTGGGAACCGGAGGGACTATCACCGGAGTAGGCGAGGCCTTAAAGAAACTGAATCCTAAAATAGAAATTGTTGCTGTGGAGCCGGCTAAAAGCCCGGTACTTTCAGGCGGCGCTCCAGGGCCACACAAAATTCAAGGAATTGGCGCAGGATTTGTCCCAGAAATACTTAATCGAAAAATCATTGACCAGATAATTGCTGTCGAAGACGATGATGCCTTCAAAACTGCAAAATCATTAAATACAGAGGAAGGGATTTCTGCTGGGATTTCCTCGGGCGCAGCAATGTGGGCAGCATTAAAAGTCGCCCAAAAGCTAGGCAAAGATAGAACTGTTGTAGTCGTTTTTCCCGACGGATGGGATAAATACGTTTCCATGGAAAAAGATTTCAATGTCTGATATGATAAAAACCGATAAAAAAGAATGGCAAGCATACTCCCAAACACTTAAACAATTATTGGGCTTAGATTGCAGTCCTGTTGCCATAACTCTTACTAAAGAAAAGCAAAAACCT
>VGKH01000099.1 GCA_016867135.1 Candidatus Omnitrophota bacterium | reverse complement strand
AGATTTGATGAAATTTTTGAATAGGTTAAAGAAGCTAATTGTCGTTAGAATAACCTATGTTAGAGACGAAGTACAATTAACGGAACCTATTGTCATTACAAGAAATACAACTAGAGTTGTAGAAGAGCCAGTGCAAGCTGCGGCCAGTTTTGTTCCAAGTCCAGAAGAAATAAATACAGGAGTGGGCATATCACTAAGTGGATTGCAGGCATATTCTTCTTCTCGTGCTCAAGTGGGTCATATTAACCAAGCTGCCCAAGCGCATAGTTTAGAGCAAGCTACGTTCGGAATTTCTATCTAATTAGTAATAATTAAGAAAATGACCCTAATTTTGCTTAAAAATCAGGCGACACTCGAAAAAAGCGCTTCCTTTAAAAGAATCTTGACAAAATCGTAGGAATATGTTATATTTTATTAAGTTTTTAAAGAGTTTTAATAAGACCACGGGTTTCCAAAGTATTGATAATAACCTCGCATCACGGGGGTCGATAAGAGGAGATCGTGGTTTTTTTATTGTCTACCCTAAACCAAAAATCCAAAAATGAGAAAATGTCTGTAGAAAAGATGAACCGTTCCATTTTTATTAGCTTGGCGTGTTCATTATTATTGGGCTCTTCTGCCCTAGCAGTTACTTCCCTTGACATTAATCCTGAATACGGGATGGTAAAAGAGGAGTTCGGCTATTCTTACGGCGATGACAGCAAATCTATTATCTACATTCAGGATGCTCATTGCAATTATGAGGCCCAGAAGAACATCGCTAATATCCTGGAGTATCTTATTAAGGAAGAAGGCATAAAAATGGTTTTTGTGGAAGGCGGCTCCGATGATTCAAGCCTTTCTTATTTGCGCGGCTACGGCTCGAAAGAGGCGCTCAAGTCTATAGCTGAAAAGCAGTTAAAGGAAGGAAAGATCTCCGGAGAAGAGTATTTGAACTTAATTAGCGACCTGGAATTTGAGATTTACGGCGTTGAAGACGCGCGTTTGTATAATCAGCAAAGGGATGTTTTCCTGAAGATAGATGGCTATAAAGCCGAGCTTTTGGGATTCGCCGATAGTATACAGGGTGCGGTTGAGCAGCTGAAGGATAAGGTATATAGCGGAGAACTCAAGGAGATGGAGGCTAAGCGTAAGGCCTTTGACAAGAATGAGCTTTCGCTTGTTGCCTATATAGGATACCTTAACAGGCTTTGTCTACAATACAATATCGTTACTTCCTATTATCTCGCATTTTCTAGTCTTGCAGAAGCAGTCTCCCGCGAAAAAACCATAGATTATAATTCCATAGGTAAAGAAGCAAATTCCGTGCTTAATCGGCTGGTTGAGGTGCTTTCAGAAGAAGAGAAAAAACCGCTTCTGGATGAAGCCAAATCCCTTGAAGGCAAAGACCAGAAAGTCATCAACAAATTTTACATCAAAATACGGGATATGGCCCAAGATAAGAATATCAGCCTTTTGGCATACGATAATTTTATGGACTTCACCAGGTTTATCCAGGTGCTTGATTCGGCGAATATGGAGGCAATATTCCGGGATATTGATGCGGTAAATAGAGCTATTACATTAGAGACAATCCAGGGGGTGGATCAGCTGGATTTGGTGGATATTGATTACGGCCTTAGTTTATTTAGGAAAATGGTTAGCGTCCATCTAGACAAATCGGAATATGACTTGTATTTAGAAAAGAAAGAGGCTATTAACCCCAAATCATGGGTTGAGAAATTAGACAACATGGCTGCAAAGTATCGAATAAAAATCAATTTAGCCAAAGACAAATCAAAAATCGATGAGATGTTTGGCCAATTGGAGCGTTTTTATCAGTTAGCTTTTGAAAGGGACAATGCATTTGTAGAAAGAATTTTCTCTCAAATGAAAGAAAAAAACTTGGATAAAGCCGTGCTTATCACCGGAGGATTTCATGCTTCCAACCTTCAAGGATTATTGGAGAAGGCAGGGGCAAAAGGCGTAGTTGTTTATCCTAAAGTTTCCTCATTGACCGACGAGGCGCT
>VGKH01000098.1 GCA_016867135.1 Candidatus Omnitrophota bacterium | reverse complement strand
ATGACTTACTTTTTAAATATCGCCAATATGCCCGCGGAAAGCGCAGGGCAGAAAAAAAAGAAAAGACAATTCCCTGAAGTCCATCCAAAATTCCCTTATGCCGAACCTGTGTCAGTAAAAACCACCAGACAGGCTTAATTAATAAATAGCTTGTAGAATTAATTAAATTCTTTTTTATCTTACCGCGTTCAAGCTCCGCTACCAGCAAATTTATATAACGATTATTTCTCATCAAGTAACGACTAAATGTGGGATCACCCAGATGAATTAGGTCGCCATTCAGCCAACCGACCCGCCCATTAATAACGATTTGCTCATGGACGCTCTTGGCTGGGAAATAGGCTCTTCCGCGCTTGACTAATCTAATCACTCCATCGGGATACACGCCTCCAAATCTCAAATATTTGCCCAAGAAATAATTAAGCCTGGGAACAAAAAAGGCAGAATATGACCCCGCCACTGTTCCAATTTTACCATCGCGCTCTATCAGAAGTCTTTGATGCTTTAAGAAAAGTTCTCTTCGCGGCAATTTCGCCTGATATTTCTCAATCTCTTCGTCACTCATTCCTATTATCATCTTAATTTCTGATGCTAATTCTTTACTTACTCTTTCGTCTGCATCGAGTTGCAAGATCCAATCACCGCAGCAAGCCTCAAGTGCTTTTTGCTTATTGATATGAAAAATAGGTGGATTATTAGTGACGATAATTTTGGCTCCGTAACTTTCGGCGATTTCTCGAGTTCTATCGGTAGAAGAACCATCAATAATGATGATCTCATCTGCCAGATCTTTTACAGCCTCAAGACAATGTCCGATATTTTCCTCTTCATTGAAAGTTGCTAGACAAACAGAAATCTTAGGCTGACTTTTCATGTTTTTGCAATCTTGAAAGCGATTTTCCCATTAGGAAAGTAGATCTTCTTTATTATATCAGCTTGATCGGGTATTTCCTCATTCGTCCCCACGACCAAATTTCCTGGCAGCTCTTTAATTTCGTCCCAATGGATTTCTTCAAAATGATACTTATCAAACTTCCGCACCGTAGAAAACCCAAATTTATCTCGCGGGGTCAAAACCACCTCTTTCTGAAATCTAGATGGTGAGTATTTCAAATAAAAAAGAAAGAGGATATATGGTTGGTCGTACTTATCGGTCACATAAACTTTTTGATCGTCTTTCTCAACAGATTTTACATATCCCACTAATTCGCTAAATCCATATTCCCACGCGGCGGGATAGGCTTTAGGATAATGAATATAATATTGGTGGAGATAACGGGCCACGTTCCAGGACAGCAATATAGCAATGCAGCAATATAGCAATGTAGAAATTAGATAATGCTTCTTTTTAATCCACACTGGGACACTAACTAAGCCATAGGCAGAGATTATCGCCAAGGGAATAACCATATTCAAGGCTCTTAGGGCGTGCGGTGTCTGAAAGGTCATCGCTGCCGCAATCGGTGCTACCCCCAGCCAAAGAAAAATCACCTTCCAGCCATTTGGTTGATTCTTTAATAGAAAATAAATGCCTATGGGAACAAAAAGAATATCCAAAAGATACATTTGGCCAGTTTCTGGCACTCTGTTTCTCTCAATTACATCGCCGGAAAGAAATAAAAATTCGCCGTGGAAATGATCAAAGTAATTCTCTAAAAAGGAGAGAGAGTAGGCCATTAATTTATTGTGGAAAAGGCGAATTGTTGCCGCATTCCACGATTGATGTTCTCCCCGAAGTTCATTTATGCGCCAGATAGGCCCAGTTTCCGAAAGAAATCCAACACCAGAAAACCGAGAGATACCGGCAGGACCGAGGAAATCTCGCATTAAGGGAAATAATATAATGAGAGCTAAGCCGCCCGCCAACACCAACCATTTTATTTGTTTGATTAATTCATTTTTATAAAGCAGGAAGAGTCCCGATAGTAGCAGTGGAACAATTATTCTGGCGCTATGGTAGGTATAAAGAGAGAAAACCAAAAACAAAAAACCAAAAACAAAAAACTTAGGTGACCTAAGCCCCCTAAGAACCCCAAACACCCCCACT
>VGKH01000097.1 GCA_016867135.1 Candidatus Omnitrophota bacterium | reverse complement strand
GGATAATTCCAAGAATATCAGCCGAGAAAAATTAGGCAAAGTTGTTTTTCGAAACAATAAATTACTTAAAAAGCTTTGCGATATAATTCATCCGGAAGTCATAAAAAAGATCAGGTTCGAGATAGGAACTTTTAGAGCCAAAGGCAAGAAAGCCATTATTGCGATTGAGGCGCCATTGTTGATAGAGGCCGGACTTCTGGGGTTGGTGGATAGATTAGTAGTCGTCGTAACCAGTAGATCCAACCAGATCGAAAGGATTCATAAAAAAATAAAATTAAGCACCAGTGAAATTAAAAGGAGGATAGATGCGCAGCTGCCATTAAGCAAGAAGATAAAACTGGCAGATTATGTAATTGATAATAATAAATCTATAACTTTTACTAGAAAACAAATAAAAGATATTTATAGGGAAATTTTAAGTTGAAATGAATTTCTTAACGCAGATATTCGCAAATCAAACGCAGATAGACGCAGATTTTTTTATGATTATCTGCGATTATTCGCGTGCAATCTGCGACAATCTGCGTTAAAAATGGTTTTAATGAAATTCCTAAACGAAAGGGGTTAAAATGGTTGAGAAAGCTGCTGAACAAGTTGATATAGTTAAAATGAAAGAAATGAAGATAACCGAGCTTAACAAGCTTGCCAAAGATTTGAATGTTAACGGGATAAGCGGTCTTAAGAAGCAGGAATTGATTTTTAAGATTTTGCAGGCAAGGGCGGAGAAGGAAGGGCTGATGTTTGGGGAGGGGATATTGGAGATTCTTCCTGAAGGGTTTGGTTTCTTGCGTTCTCCAAACTATAATTATCTTCCGTGCCCGGATGATATCTATATATCGCCCTCGCAGATTAGGAAGTTTAGCCTTCAGACCGGAGATACGGTGAGCGGCCAGATTAGGCCTCCCAAAGAAGGAGAAAAATATTTTGCTCTTCTGAAAGTTGAGGCGGTAAATTTTGAGAATCCGGAAACCGCAAAAGATAAGGTCCTTTTTGATAATTTGACACCAATTTATCCGCACGAGCGTTTTATGCTGGAGAGGGAGCCGGAAGAAATATCGGTGAGAATAATGGACATGCTTTCTCCTTTCGGTAAAGGACAGCGCGGATTAATCGTCGCGCCCCCATACAGCGGCAAGACCGTAATTCTGCAGAAGGTTGCAAATTCAATCACAAAGAACCATCCGGATGCAACCTTGATTATTCTTCTGATAGATGAAAGACCGGAAGAGGTTACGGATATGCAACGAAATGTCAAAGCAGAGGTTATCTCTTCAACTTTTGATGAGCCTGCAGAACGTCACGTCCAGGTTGCCGAAATAGTTTTAGAGAAGGCAAAAAGGCTTGTAGAACATAAGAAGGATGTGATAATATTGCTGGATAGTATTACCCGCCTGGCAAGGGCTTACAATACGGTTGTGCCGCATAGCGGAAAGATTCTTTCCGGAGGCGTTGATTCCAACGCTCTTCATAAACCTAAGAGATTCTTCGGCGCAGCCAGGGCTGTTGATGAAGGTGGCAGTTTGACCATCATCGCAACAGCATTGGTTGATACCGGCAGCCGTATGGACGATGTTATTTTCGAAGAATTTAAAGGAACCGGTAATATGGAAATAACTCTTGATAGGGCGCTTTTCCAGAGGAGGATCTATCCGGCAATTGATATAAAGCGTTCCAATACCAGGCACGAAGAACTGCTTATTGATGAAGAGAAATTGCGCAAGATTTGGATTTTACGCAAGGTTTTAAACGAACTAAATAGTGTCGAGGCAATGGAACTTTTGATCGACAGGTTATCTAAAACAAAGTCAAATGATGAGTTCTTAAAAAATATGAACAAGTAAGGAGGGTTTAGTTAGATGAAAGACAAGATTCATCCGGCTTACAAAGAAACGACAATCACCTGCGCATGTGGAGAAGTAATCCATACACGCTCAACAAAACAGAATATCCGCGTGGAAATTTGCTCCAAATGCCATCCGATTTTTACCGGACAGCAAAAAATGATTGATACCGCAGGTAGGGTAGAAAGATTCAGAAAAAGATATGGCGCTAAATAAAACAAAAGCTTATAACGATGATATCG
>VGKH01000096.1 GCA_016867135.1 Candidatus Omnitrophota bacterium | reverse complement strand
TGGGATTAATCGCCCAGAGCTTGCCATCCGGTCCGACATTAAGCCAAGCAATATCATCTCCCAATGTCCAAACCTTGTATCCCGGCAGAGCCGATTCAAGCATAGCTAAATTTGTCTTTCCGCAGGCAGACGGCATAGCTGCGGTAACATAGGTGAGATTACCTTGAGGATCTTCTATGCCCAAGATAACCATATGTTCGGCAAGCCAGCCTTCTTGGAGTCCGAGATATGATGCGATTCTTAAAGAAAAACATTTTTTCCCTAAAAGAGCGTTACCGCCATATCCTGAACCAACACTCCAGACTAAATGCTCATCGGGAAAATGCATAATGAACCGCTTATTCGGATCAAAATCACCCACGGAATGCAGCCCTTTTACAAAGTCGTCACGATTTCCTATTTTCTCAATCACTTTCTTGATCATGCGGGTCATAATACGCATACTCACCGCCACATACGAAACATCTGTAAGTTGCACGCAGGCTTTTGAATATGGAGAGTCTGGATGCCCCATCATATAAGGAAGCACATACATTGTTCTTCCTTTCATGCAACCGTCGGAAAGTTTACGCATTTTCTCTTTAGCTTCTTCGGGATGTATCCAGTTGTTATTCGGCCCCGCAGTTTCCTTATCAGGATGACAAACATAAGTAAGGTGTTCTGTGCGCGCAACGTCTGTAGGATGGCTTTTATGAAAATAGGCATTCGGCCATTCTTTTTGGTTCAATTCCTGAAAAATAGGTGTATCTCCGATTTTTTCTTCCTTCATTCCTATCTCAATAAGCCTGCGCGCCTCATCTTCAGAGCCGTCGCACCAATAGATTTTTTCCGGTTTACATAACTTTGCTTGTTCATCAACCCATCTTTCAAGCGGCGTTGCCATGTTTATTCCTCCTTGCCCACAAGGGCACACCCGCGCAATTCCTTATAAGCGCGGGGTGTTAATGATTGATACAAAATAAAAAAGCCAACCTTTGTTTCCGGCTCTCTCATCGAAAGAGAACTAAGAAACTCTTGTTGGCTTACTCTGCAACACCCTTGACATCTTTGATGTCAAGGGTCTTGCTTACAGTCTTCCAATAAAAAACCTAATTTGCTTTTATTTTAACGCAAAAATTGATTTCGTCAATCTTTTTCAGAGAATGCTTCTTCCAAGTTTTTATCCAGCGTAAAAATTATAACCCTCTCACCGGTTTTTGTGCTGATATCAGTATGCATACTCTGCACCTGACAAGCAGTAATTTCCGAAATCATTTTCTCAAGCAGCACCCGCGCGCCTTCCAATAATTGCATGCGGGTCCTCTTAATTAAATCGGCACCTTCTGGGCTCCTAGCAAGCTGCTCTTCTGCGAGCGTAAGTACTCCTTTAAGCCGAACAAAAACCATATCTTTGATGATATAGGTTTTAGTCTCGGTAGGGCCCCTACCCATATATTCTTTCTCAAATTTAATTATTGCTTCGCTAATCTGTGCCTCAACCTGGCCTTTGGTTTTGCGTTCCATAAAAACTCCTAAGATAGTAATTAATTATTCCTCTATAAGTTTCTCGATACTGACATCTAAAGCCTTTGCAATCTTAGCGATATTTTGCACAGATGGTTTTTTAACTATATTTGATTCAATCTTGATAAGCGTAGTATATGGAATATCCGCAGTTCTTGCAAGCTTATCTTGAGAAAGACTTTTTTTCTTGCGAAACTTTTTTATATTATCCCCAATCATAAAAAACTCTTGACTTTATACCTAATTTTGATAGTATAATTAGGTAAATATTCTTTTGCATACATATTATACCAAAACATTTTAAAAAGACAATCTAAATGTATTAACTTTTAAAATTTTTTCGGCTTTTTTATGGGGCGGGCGTGCCCCCACCCACGCCCGCCCCAGAGTTTCTGTTTTGAAGCACTGCGCGTGAGAGGCTTGGTATGCCGCACCGTGTAACTTTCTTATTTGGATGAATTAGTTAAGCAGAAAATGAACTCTTAGAAAAAAGTGGGTTTCTGGACGAAAAGGGGCTTTTGGAATGAACCATTGCGGGAGTGGATAAATATTGTACAGAATAACTCTGTATTAGATATTTTTTAGAAAACGCTTAATATCATTGTGGTCGCCGGCAAGGATAAATTCCACTAAATCTCTCTCCCATTTAAAAAGAATTCTTGCCTTAATGCTTTTTCTTATTTCCCAAAAATCGCCTTTAAGACGTTTTAAC
>VGKH01000095.1 GCA_016867135.1 Candidatus Omnitrophota bacterium | reverse complement strand
TTAGATTATCTGCAATTATTAACTTGCATCTTTCAAATTCCAGAGAACCATTCCAAATGTCGTCGGTAATATCGCAATTTACATCTAAAATCGCTCCTAGTAAATGGCGCTTAGTAAATGCTTTTTTCGAAGATAATTGGCGATTTTTTGGTTTTGGCTGGTCTGCTTGAGGCCATTTACTAGGAATTTCGATCAGTATGCCAAGACTATCTCCAGTAAATGGTTGGTAAAGATTTAGATTTTTATCAGCTTATCCCAAAGCTGTCTTTGTTTCTACCAATTTTTTTATAAAATTATACTTGACAATTAAACTATTGAATGGTAAACTATATTTGGGCATAGGAGGAGTATCTTTTATGAAGCCACTTAGACGTTACGGAATAGAGGTTGGTAAAAAGAACATTTTTGAGGGGGCAATTTACGGAGTTGCGGGTATGTATGCTCTCTTCGAAAAGGTGATATCTAGTTATTTAAGGCCTTACAATCTTACTCCTGCTAAATTCAACACATTGATGATTATCAAGCACATGGGCAAGAAATCCGGTTTGCGTCAGATTGAAATTGGACGTAGATTGATTGTAACCGCTTCAAATATGACTCATCTTATAGATAAGCTTGAAAGGGAAGGTTATGTTGAGCGTGTAAGCTTAAAAGGAGATAGGAGAGTTAATATCATCAAGATTAGTAAGGCCGGCTCTGATCTTCTAGATAAAGTTTGGCCAGGATACCACAATACAATTCAAGAGTTGGCTAATCTTATGCCTCAAAACGAACTTCGGCAAATTAAACAATTATTTGACAAATGGACTACAAAGCTAAGTGAAAAAAATGTGGCAAATAGTTAACAGGAAAATAAGAAATTACATAGTATTTATTATCTTTAGCTTTTTATACGCTTTGCCTGTAATCGGATATGCACAGTTACAATTTAATATTGATGGCAACGAAGAAAGCACTTATCGGACTATTTTGGAGAAATCTGGAAAAGTCATTTGGCAAGCGGAACGCTCTGTCATCAAGCGAGTGGAAGACGGTAAAGAAATTGTAGTAGTTTCAGAGAGTGGGCATGGTAAGTACAATAATTCCCCGGAAGATATGCACTGGATAGTAAAGTCTCGGATTCTCTCTTCGCAAGACCCTGTTGTGTTAGAAACAACAAGAACTGCTTTTTCTTCTAATAATAAGGAGTTATGGAGAAAGAATAAGATATTTGATTATTCTAAGAAAAGATTGATTGCTGAGCATTTTGACAATGGCCGGCTTATAAAAAGAAAAAGCATCCCATTCCCAGAAGGAAAAGTATTTATAAGCGAAATTTTATCTTTGATATTACGCGGATATAATTTTGAAACACAGGAACCGTGTAGTTTCTATATTTTTTCTTGGGACGGAAAAGTTTTTAAGATGAAAGCAAGGAGAATAGATAAAGAAATTGTGCATGTCCCGGCAGGAAAATTCGAGTGTTATAAAATCGAGATATTTCCAGACTTCGGCATTGTGAATTATTTATCTAACCATATTTTTCCCAAAACATATCTATGGTTTACAGTAAAAGCGCCTCATTATTGGGTAAAATATGAGGGGTTAGAAAGCGGGCTTACTTCTTCATATGTGACTATGGAGATTACTGAGTTCAACGGTAAAAAGGAATAAGAATGAAGATCTTGTTTATTATGCCAAGATTAGGTTTATATAAAAAAGGCAGAGGTTTTAGAAAGAATCTCACCTATGCCCCCTTAACGCTAACGACACTAGCTTCATTAGTTCCCAAAGAATTTAATGCTGAGATGCGAATTATTGACGAGGGCGTGGAGGAATGTGATTATGGATCACTTAATCCAGATATTGTTTGTTTGACCGGTATAACAGGGCATATTACAAGATCCTATGAAATAGCGGATAGTTTCAGAAAGAGAGGCATAACCGTAATAATTGGCGGTGTTCATGCTACTCTTATGCCAGAGGAAGCAAAACAACACGCTGATTCAGTTGTTATTGGTCACGGCTACAAAACATTTCCTCAAGCATTGCGAGACCGGAATAATGGCGGATTAAAAGAGTATTATAAAGATGATAATCCTTGTTTTGAGAAAATACCTATGCCACGAAGAGATTTACTAAAGAAAAAAGGATATATTTCGATTAATACGACACAAGCGGTTTTTGGTTGTCCTTGCAGATGTGAATTTTGCGTTATAAGTGCTACAAAATCAGCT
>VGKH01000094.1 GCA_016867135.1 Candidatus Omnitrophota bacterium | reverse complement strand
AGATTATTTCAGAAATAAATAAAATCGCGTCTATTCCCGTTGCTGTTATTACAAATAGTAGTTTGTTGTCGCTGGAAGGGGTAAGACAAAGTTTATTATCAGCAGATGTTATATTGCCGACTTTGAGTTTTTATGATAATGAGACCTTTTTTGCTATTCACAGGCCAGCCCAGGAATTAAAATCTGAAAACATCCTACATGGCCTTATTGCCCTAAGGAGCGAATTCAAAGGAAGAATCTGGCTCGAGATTATGTTGGTAAGAGGTATGAATGATAATCCCAAGAAGATGAAGAAACTTAAAGAGATGGTAGATTTAATCAAGCCAGATAAAATTCAATTAAATACGCCTACAAGAATGCCTAAAGATATAAAGATCCTCACGCCAACACGAAAAACGATCCAAAAAATTAAAGATTTGTTCGGCGAAAAGTGTGAAGTTATATAAATGCGCCTATAGCTCAATTGGATAGAGCGCCAGCCTTCGGAGCTGGGCGTTGGGGGTTCAAGTCCCTCTAGGCGCGTTTTTTTTATTTATTTTTTGATTTTTTATTTATTGTGCTATAATATGTTAGATAATTTCTTGAAATGAATAAAAAAAGCATATTATGGCAGTCTTTAAAATCCCAAGCGATTTAAGGATAGTCGAAAAGACAAGTTATAAGATCTTAAATTATTTAAAAGATTTGAGTCTTGATGAATACACCCTTTTTAGGATAGTTCTTTCCGCTGAAGAGGCATTAATAAACGCCATAACATACGGAAATAAATCCAACAGGAGACTTCCTGTCCAAATTAAAGTTATCAAGAAGCAAGACCAAGTTGAAATCACCATTAAAGACCAAGGCAGTGGTTTCAACTATAAAAACTTACCCGATCCTACCGATGATGAAAATCTTCCTTTGCCATGCGGCAGGGGCTTGTTTATCATAAAGAAATTAATGGATAACGTATCATTTTCTGATAATGGTAGTTGCATAAAGATGATTAAGTATTTTAAGAAAGGCGGGGATTTTAGGCAGATAAGAGAAAAAAAACTAAACGATATTACCGTTTTGGAGATTGAAGGCGAAATTGATTTGAATTCTTCTCCAGCAATGCGCAAGAAATTCGACGAGCTAATTAAAAGTAGTGCATCTAAAATTGTTATAAACTTCCAAAACGTAAACTACATTGATAGTTCTGGTTTAGCCACGATAATCGAGATGCTGCAAAGGTTAAAGAGGGTCCATGGAGAGCTTCGGATGTCAAATTTACCCCAGAAAATAAAGAATCTTTTTGAAATAACCAAAATAGATAAATTGTTCCAGATGTTTCTTACGGAACAAGAGGCGCTAAAAGATTTCTAAAGGGAGAGCTTTAATGCTAAGATTCTTAGAAATGCTTGGGATTTTTACTAAAAATCAAATCATCACTTTGATAAATTTTACTAAACTTTTCTTGGATACTTTATTCTGGATATTTATTGCGCCATTTACTCGTCGTCGATACTTAAAACGTGAAAGCATATTTTATCAGATGGTTTTTATGGGGCTAAGGTCCATTATTATTGTTTTCTTTGTTACTTTCTTTACAGGCTTTGTCCTTGCCATGCAGGCGGCATACCAACTGAAACAGGTTGGAGCGGTCGTTTATGTGGCAAGCCTAGTAGCTGTTTCATTAGCCAGAGAGCTTGGTCCGGTTTTAACCGCTTTGGTTGTCGCAGGAAGAGTCGGGGCAGCCATCACAGCAGAAATCGGATCAATGAGCGTAACCGAACAGCTTGAAGCCCTAGATACCATGGCCATAAATCCTACAAGATTTCTTGTCGTTCCCAGGTTGATAGCGCTCTTTTTTATGTTGCCATGCTTGACGATTATCGGTGATTTTGTCGGCATGTTTGGCGGCTATCTTATCGGCGTTTTAAATCTTAAGATTAATTCCGCGCATTACATACATGTAACTTTAAAGTTTTTATCCTTAAAGGATATCTACACGGGATTAAGTAAATCTTTTGTTTTCGCGATTATTATTGCCATGGTAGGATGCTACCAGGGCTTGAATACCAAGGGAGGCGCTCAGGGCGTAGGGAAGGCAACCACTCTAAGCGTAGTGACAAGTTTTATCTTGATAATTTTAGCCGATGCTGTTTTAACCGCTATCTATTATTTTTCAAACATTTAAACTATGGAAAATAAAGAAGTAGTTATATCTGTAAGGGATTTAGAAAAATCATTGGGTGGCCTCAGGGTCCTCAATGGCATTAGCTTTGATATCTATAAAGGCGAGACTTTTGTCATCATGGGAGGCTCGGGCTGCGGCAAGACTACGCTACTTCGGCATCTCATTGGGGCGCTAAAGCCAGACA
>VGKH01000093.1 GCA_016867135.1 Candidatus Omnitrophota bacterium | reverse complement strand
AAAGACCATACTTCTTATTGTCTTTTTAAGTATAGCACATAAAAAGCGCTTTTTCAAGGTCAGCAAGAATAAAAATTTTAACAAAATAAAACAAAACACATTATAGGGGTAATCCTATTTTAAGACACAGCTAATAATGCCGCTATGTCAATCCAAGGACAACTAACTTATTTTTTATCAATTAGTTAAGCACAATCATTATTATTGAATTATATTAAATTAATATATAGTCCTTGACAGTGAAATTATTATTTAGTAAATTATATATAAGTTAACTTACCATAACGTACGATAAACTAACTAGTTGAGCAATTTTCCTGTTAAGTTGCGCAAATGGGAGTACTATATATTTTGCAAGATAATATGTTTAAAATACCCACAGGCAAGAATAATTTTAGCAGAGTCCCTCTTTACAAAAACAAAGGGGTATTTTTTTGTGCTTTAGTTATCTGCGGGATTCTGCTTTCGCGAGTTTTAGTGAATGCCCAGCAACCCTTGCCAGACATTCAGGAACAAATATTAAAGAAACTGGAAGCCTTAAGCCAAATTCAGGCCGAGCACGCAGATAAACTAAATCAGATTCTCTTAAAGCTCGACGCGATACAGAAAGAATTGGAGATAGTCAAAATACGTGCAACCGTCCACTAAGATTTCTAAGATAGTAGCGGTCACCAACCAAAAAGGCGGATGCGGTAAAACCACCACCTCCATAAACCTCGCCGCAGCATTAAGCAGCCAAAATTATAAAGTTCTCCTGGTCGATCTTGATCCCCAGGCACATTGCACATTAGGCCTGGGTATTGATCCGGAAACTCTTGAGCGCACCATATTCGACATTCTTGTCGGCTATAAGCCAAACGGCATCCTCAGACTGTTAAGAATAAAAACTCTTTTTGAGCACAACGGTATCCATAATGCTATTTTAAAAACCAAGTTTCCTAACTTGGACATTATCCCTTCCAACATACTCTTATCCAGCGTTGAGGTAGAGCTCATACGCAGAAAACAGGAAACTATCTTAAGCAAAAAACTCCAGGAATTAAAAAAGGATTATGATTTTATACTTATAGATTGTCCTCCGTCCTTGGGGATTTTTACATTGAATGCCCTCGCTGCCGCCGATGGCATCATCATCCCCGTCCAGACGCATTATTTTGCGTTGGAGGGTACAAGGCAATTGTTGCATAGCGTAGATATCGTGCGCCAGCGTTTTAATCACAGCCTAGATATTATGGGAATCGTCGCCACGCTTCATAATGAAAACTCTGAAATAGAAAAAGAAATAATCAATGGTTTGCGCGGTTTTTTTAAAACAGGAATCTTTAATACGGTGATTAAATTCGAGCCTTTATTGATTGAGTCAACCAGCAGAGGAGATCCGATAGGATTTTATGCCCCCGATTCTCAAGGGGCCAGGGATTATATGGAATTAGCCAAGGAGGTTATAGAAAAATGTTAGATCCAGAGAACGATGATAGCATAGCAAAAGAGATCAACCAGGACGCAGACCCGGCCAAGGCCCCGAAGGTGGGCCATTTTCACAAAACCATATCTTCTATTTTTGGCCAGGCCCCGTCTTTCAAGGCCCAGAAAGAAGTCGCTGCCACCACCCAGCGTAAAACCGGTTTTTTCCACTCTATGGAGATGGCGGTATTTAAACTTTTGTTGTTGGTAGCTATAGGCGCCTGCGTATTCTTTTACTATCGTAGCGTCCAAGAAGGCGGCCGCAGAATATCCATGGAAGGACGCCTGGCAGAATTAAAAGCAGAAGTCGCGATGCTAAAGTCATCCATCGATGCTATGAAAGAAACGATGGAGAACAATGCAGAATCCAGTGTCGAATACGACAGTCTTAAAGAAAGTGTCGACGGTCTGAATGCGCAGATTAAAGAGCTCACCCAGGAAAAAACCAACCTGGAGTTTTCTTTGAGGGATAAAGATACCAAGATCGGGGAGCTGGTTGCTCAATTAGTATCTTTGGGCCAGAAAAAATCCGTGTTAGAGAAACGGTTCGGGCTCAGCCGCGAAGGCGCACCTTTGATCACAGCATCCCCGGCCAAAAAGATGGTTACTGTTGAAGCGGCTAAGACCTCCGGTAAAATATTGGTAGTTAAGCCGGCAACAGACATCGCTGTTATAAACTTGGGCCAGGCCGATGGAGTGGCCATGGGCGCAATGTTTGAGATCTATACCACAAGCCGCGATTATGTAGCCGATCTCATTGTTGACGAAGTGGAAGAGACGGCGTAGATTCAAGTTGCTAACGCAACAGTTCAGCGAATTTTTCATGAGGCGTATGCCATCCCAATGTTTTGCGCGGACGGTCATTTAATTCATCTTGAACTTCTTTAAGTCTGCCTTTCGATATTTT
>VGKH01000092.1 GCA_016867135.1 Candidatus Omnitrophota bacterium | reverse complement strand
ATGAATCAGGGATTCATCAGGATGGAGTCCTAAAGAAAAGAACCACTTACGAGATAATCGATCCGGATGATGTGGGTTTTACCGGTGAAGGCTTGGTTCTGGGCAAGCATTCCGGCCGCCACGCTTTTAAGGAAAGGTTGGAATCACTGGGTATCAGACTTAATGATAAAGAATTGGATAAAGCATTCGGCCGTTTTAAAGTATTGGCAGATAAGAAAAAGACTGTCTACGACGAAGATCTTATTTCTATTGTTGAAGATGAATTTAGCAAAGTCTCGGAGGTCTGGCAGCTTAATTCTTTGCAGATTACCAGCGGCACCAACATAACCCCAACGGCAAGCGTAAAATTGAAATCCAAGGGTAAATTCTTTGCTTCTTCTTCATCCGGAGACGGCCCGGTTGATGCCTGCTACAAAGCCATAGATAAGATCACCAAGGTAAAAGGGGAGCTGTTGGATTATTCTATCCAAGCGGTTACTCGGGGAAAAGACGCTTTGGGAGAAGTCAGTATCAAAATCCGCGCCAAAAACCAAGAAGTCGCCGGACGCGGAGCAAGTACTGATATCCTTGAAGCTTCAGCCAAGGCATATCTTAATGCAATAAACAGAGTCCTTTCTAAAAATCAAAAATCTACAGGTTTAACTCTCTAATGAAAAAGATTTACGGAATAATTGGATTTCCGGTTAAGCATAGCCTTTCACCGGCGATGCATAATGCCGCATTTCGCGCGCTTGACATCAATGCCGAGTATATGCTTTTCGAAGTAAAGCCAGAGGAATTAAAATCATTTTTTAATAATTTGGACAAAAGTAATATCCTCGGGTTAAACGTTACCATTCCTCATAAAGAGAAAGTATTTGGATTTGTTTCGCTTGAGCCGGATAATTCTTACTTAAGACAGATTGGCGCTATAAACACTATTGTAAATAAAAAAGGGCAATGGCTAGGCTATAATACCGATATATCTGGTTTTACCAAGCATTTAAAAGAGAATTTTGATCCAGCAAATAAGAAAGTTGCGATCATTGGTGCCGGCGGGGCAGCAAGAGCGGTTAGCTTTGCCTTGGTAAAATCCGGAGCAAAAGAAATATCAATCTTTGATATCGATCAAAAGAAATCGGAGAATATAAGCAAGATGCTTAGAGGCTTATTTCCTGATTTCCTGATTTCTATTGCTAAGAATATTGAGGATTTGCAAATCAAGAATAAAAATTTGCTGATTAATGCAACGCCTCTCGGGATGAAGCCTAAAGACCCATGCCCGGTAGAAGAGAAGCAATTGCATAAAGATTTATTTGTCTATGACTTAATCTATAATCCAGCCGAAACAAAATTATTGAAACTTGCAAAAAAAGCCGGCGCTCAGACATCTGATGGCCTCGGCATGCTACTTTATCAAGGCATGCTTTCTTTTGAAATCTGGACGGGCGGTCCCGCGCCAAAAGAAACAATGCAAAAGGCGTTAATTAATGCACTTCGTAGTCTTTAATTCAGAATAAAAGGAGGCATTTGTATGGTTAGAGCAGAAGTTATTACAGCTGTAATTCTGGCGATAATGGGAATCGGCTTGTATTTCACTCGCCAAGATACTCGTCAGACAAACATCCACCTTGCCAGAATCGAAGATACGCTTAAAGAAATCTTAGGGCAGATGAAAAATAAATAACATGCCTGATATAAACAAACGAGAAAGATTAGAAGAAGAATTTGAATTAGAAGACGAATCCCAGGCTTTTGTAGAATACGACTATATAACTTCTTTTATAGCGGTTAATTATTCTCTTATGGCCGATGAGTTAGCAAAGTTAGGGGATTTCGAGTTCGGAGTGGCTATTGATTTGGCCTGCGGTCTCGGAGATTTAGCTATAGAGGTTGCCAAAAGATACCCCAAATTGCGAATCACAGGAATTGATATTTCTGAAAAAGCAGTTGAAAAGGCGCGCGAGAGAGTAAAAGAAGAAGGATCGGATAATTTAGATTTTGAGATTGGCGATGTGCATAAGCTTTCCCAAGAAGATAATTCTGTTGATTTAGTTGTAAGCCACGGCGGAATTCATCATTGGAAGGATGTCTCGCGCGCCTTTTCTGAAATTTATCGCATAATGAAACCCGGTGGCTTGGCTTATCTATCGGATTTAAGAAGGGATGCACCGGATGAGATAGTAAAGGAGATTGAGCAGAGTCTACCGCCAGCCCAGGCAAAAGGTTTTATTAATTCTGTGCGCGCGGCATATGCCCCGGAAGAATTAAATAAAATATTAGAAAGCGTAGGAATCAAGAATTTTTCCATAACCGACCAGGCATTCTCAAGAGAAACCATCATGAAAAACAAGGAACTCCTGCGCAAAAGCAAGATGATGAGTTCCAATTTCTCTAAATTGTCGCAGATTATAATTATTAG
>VGKH01000091.1 GCA_016867135.1 Candidatus Omnitrophota bacterium | reverse complement strand
GATCATAGATACTATTAGCGATGAAGAAACAACCCCGCTACTTATCATCTTGGCCGCTCTTCTTAAGCTCTCTGATAAAACCAACGCGTCCTCTCTGCCTCCAGGACTTAGATATTGATTACGCGAACTCATCGCAAGGCCATCGGCTTCGCGGATTATAGGCATAACCTTAACCTTTATCGGCATATTAAGGTCTTTTGTCATCTGTTGGACTATTCTTACCTGCTGAGCATCTTTTTGGCCGAAGTAGGCAATGTCGGGCTGCACTATATTAAATAATTTGGCAACTACCGTAGCCACCCCTTTAAAATGATTAGGCCTAGAAACTCCGCACAATAGATCTGAAACCTTCTTGACATTAACATAGGTTAAATATCCTTCCGGATACATTTCCTTAACCGAAGGATAAAAAACGATTTCCACGCCAGTTAATTTTGATAGATTTTCATCGCGCTTTAAATCTCTGGGGTAGCTTTTGAAATCCTCGTGCGGACCGAATTGGGTAGGATTAACAAAAATACTAGTCACTAATATATCGCAGTCTTTTTTTGCCTGCCTCATTAGCGACAGGTGGCCTTCGTGAAGATACCCCATCGTTGGAACAAAGCCGATAGTCTTGCCTTTTGCTTTTAAATCTTTTACTATTGCCTGCATTTTGGATATTTTCCTGACTATCTTCATTTTGTTATTTGGCCTTGTAATATTCGGAGCGATTTCTCTTAAAGGCTTTAATACAAAATCCCGTTCATGCATCCGCGGATGAGGGATGATTAAATCTTTGGCATTTATTATGGCGTTATTGTAAAGCAATATATCCAAATCGATGGTGCGCGGACCAAAACGAACGGTTTTCTTGCGGCCAAGCTGCATTTCAATATCTTTTAATGTCTCAAGAAGCCGGCGGGGCCTTAAATCCGTATCTGCCTCTAAGACCGCATTCAAAAACTTCCCTTGTTTTGGCCCTCCGACAGGATCGGTCTCAATGACCTTAGAGATCTTCCTTAATTTTATCTTCCTGTCTTTTAAAAGAGCTAAGGCTTTTCTGATATTGCCTCTTCTGTCTCCCAGATTAGAACCTATACCAAGATATACCTTCGCCACTATAGTATTTTCTTAATCCTCTCTACTGCCTGGTTTAATCTTTCTTTGGGCACGGTTAAAGCCATCCGCAGATATCCTTCCCCATCTTCTCCGAAACCTACTCCAGGAGTGATAACAATATCTGCCTGGTCCAGAAATGCCTTTGCCGCCTCTATGGAACTATTGAACTTCTTAGGAAGCTTTGCCCAGACGTAAAATGTTGCCAGAGGGGGCTCGACCTTCCAGCCGATATTTCTTAAGCCGTTTACCAAATAATCTCTTCTTTCATGATACATCCTGCGCATCTCGCTGGGGAAACTATCGTCGGCTTCTAACGCAGTAATGCCGGCTAACTGAAGCGCCTGAAAGATCCCAGAATCAACATTTGCCTTGACCTTGGCTAAAGCTGCGACAACCTTGCTGTTGCCGCAAACCCAGCCCACGCGCCAACCCGTCATATTAAACGTCTTGGAAAGCGAATGGAATTCAACTGCTACATCCTTGGCTCCCTCAATCTCTAATATGCTTGGCGGTTTTTCAATATCAAAATAAATCTCCGAATAGGCATTATCGTAAGCGATAATAGTTTCATTTTCCTTGGCGATAGAAACAATCTCTTTTAAGAAATCCCTGGACGCCACAGCGCTTGTGGGATTATTTGGATAATTAATAAACATTAACTTTATCCCTTTAAGCTCTCTTATCTTTGCTAAATCCGGAAGGAAATTATTCTTAGACTTTAACGGCATGATAATCGGTTTTCCCTCGGCAAAAATCGTCCCGGAAAGATACGGGGGATACCCCGGCTGAGGCACTAAAACTTTATCCTTTGGATTAACTATCCCCAGCGGTAGGTGCGCTATTCCTTCCTTAGAACCGATCAAAGGCTGAATTTCAGAATCTGGATTCAACTCCACATTGAATCTTCTTCTATACCAAGCCGCGATCGCCTGGCGCAATCTTGGCAAGCCGGCATCAAGGGCATAATGATGATTTTCTCCCGAAGCGGCTGCTTTATTCAACGCCTCAATTATAAAATCTGGAGTGGGTAAATCCGAATCCCCGATTCCTAAATCAATCACATCGCGGCCCTGAGACATTGCTTCCCTTTTGGCCTTATCTATTTCCACAAATAAATATGGCGGTAATTTTTTAAGCCTTTCGGAAAAATCGATGATTAAAGCCATGCAGTCTCCTTTAATTTATCTTTAATGTTATCTTTGAAGTATTTTCTGGACAGGTTACACTTATCCGGAAAATCTTTCCTGCCTCAGGATACAAGACATCTTTAGACATTTTCAAGACGTCGGCATAATCTATTCCCAATATATTGTCTTTTGAATCAAAATATTCGATTTTTAAGATTACGCTGTCCAAAAGCCTGCTGCCGTAATTTTCAATTGCCGCATTTATAGCGGCGTTGGTTTTATAGATATTGAAGTCGTAATCTTTAAGTTTGACAAAAGTCGCAAAATATTTCTTGTTAGCCGAATAAATTTTATAGTATTTAATGGGAATAAAACTAGCCCATACAACAACTATGGCCACGAGAAAGTAAAGTAACGACTTCTTAAATATCATTGAATAATTTTTCTTCATAGTCTAATTTTGCAAGAT
>VGKH01000090.1 GCA_016867135.1 Candidatus Omnitrophota bacterium | reverse complement strand
TTCTTACGTCGCCTTTAATTCTATTTACATTATTATATTTGGCTAAATAATTCCAATTGAATTCCACTGATTTTTGATCGTATCCGAATATCTTTGAACGCATCAGATTATCCAAGATAACTACATCGTCGCCTTTTAGGGCAAAATGCTCCGCGCAATGGGAACCAACTAAACCAACCCCGCCAGTGATCAAAATCCTCATTTTTTTCTCTCCCTCTTCATCTGCCAATATTTGGCGTAGCTAATTATTTGATATAAACTTGCGAAGTAAGCTATCATAAAGCCGATAAAACCATCTTTGTAAGCTTTCTTACCGAATAGCGACCTGAAAAATCTGTCTATTGTTCTCCAAAGCGCCCTGCCAAAAGACATCTTGCGGCCGGTGTTAATCCATTTCTTGGCCTCAAGGGTTGTCTGCCTGTTTAGACTGGCTAAAAAATGCTCAAAATCAGGATAGCCTTTATGAATTATATCTTTGGTCAAATGACCGGTTTCGCCATCTAAGAATACCCTGGGATGCACTTCAACTTCTTCGTAACGGAATTTGCTCTTCTTAAATAAACGCAACTTTCCAGCGGGATACCAGCCAGAGAATCTTACCCAATAATCTCCGATAAAATTGCGCAATGGTATTGAAAAAGCGCTAAATTTTGTATTGGTTGCCAAGGTCTGGGAAATCTCCTGCCTCAATTCTTCCGTGACCATCTCGTCGGCATCTAGACTTAAAACCCATTCGTTCTTGGCCTGGGAATATGCCCAATTACGATGGATTCCCTCTATGTCCATGCGCCTTTCAAAGATTTTATCGGCGAACTGATGGGCAAGCTCCACAGTCTTATCGGTGCTAAAATCATCCACGATGACAATTTCATCGGCCCATCCGTAGACGCTTCCTAGGCAATCTTTGATGTTGTCTTGTTCGTTTTTAGTAATTACCACTACTGATAAAGGGATTTTATTGTCCATTTAAGACCTGCCTTAATTGCTGAGCGACAAACATTATCTCTTTCTTAGTTAAATGAGGCGACATAGGCAAAGATAAAATCTCCCGAGCAATTTTTTCCGCTACAGGAAAATCGCCTTTCTTATAATTTAATTCCTTGTAAGCCTTCTGTAGATGCAGCGGCTTTGAATAATGAATTAGCACACCGATTCCTCTTTTGCGTAATTCATCATAAACCTTGTCTCTGTTCTTTACTCTTACCGCATAAACATGATAAATATGAGATAGATTCTTTGAAGTTTTAGGCAAAATTATGTTTTTCTCATCTTTTAATAAGGCGCTATAATATCGTGAATTTATTTGTCTTTTTTTATTCCACCTATCTAATCTTTTGAGCTTTGCCCTTAATATTATCGCCTGAATAGAATCTAGGCGCGAATTATAACCTTTTATCACGTGCTCATATCTTCCTTTTCTTCCGCAATCCCGAAGCACCAAAATCTTTTCATATATTTTCTTATCATTAGTAACGACCATCCCCGCATCGCCAAAAGCGCCTAAGTTTTTAGTAGGATAAAAACTAAAACAGCCGATATCGGCGATGGATCCGCATTTCTTTCCATGATACAAAGCGCCGTGCGCCTGGCAGGCGTCCTCGATAACTTTCAGATTATATTCTCTAGCGATTTTTAAAATCGGCTGCATATCGGCGGATTGGCCATAAAGATGCACAGGAATTATCGCCTTGGTCTTTTTAGTTATCGCCTTTTTGATCTTTGCCGGGTCGATATTATAAGTTTTCTCGTCGATATCAACAAATACTGGCTTTGCTCCGGCAAAAGATACAGCGAGGGCAGTGGCGATAAAAGTAAAAGATGGAACAATCACCTCATCTCCCTTTTTTATCCCAAGGCTTAAAAGCGATAGAAACAAAGCATCCGTTCCCGAATTAAGGCCGACGGCATATTTTGCATTACAATAACTGGCAAATTCCGTCTCAAGCAACTTTACATCTTCTCCTAAAATATACGAACTTTTCCTAAAAAGATTATCAAGCGGTATTTTTATTTCTCTCTTGATCTCTTTATATTGAGAGTTTAAATCGATAAATGGTACCTTCATTGGCTTAATAACTCCTTTGCGGCTTGGAAGACTTCTTCTTCCCGGACTTCCCTTAGGCACTGCCTATTATTATCACAGGGTAATAATTTAAATTTCTGATAACAAGGCTGGCAGGGCAAAGTAGTTTTAATCACCTTATGATTTTGACTTCTAGGATACGGGCCATAGACTCTGTCGTCAACCGGGCCGAAAATTGATACTGTCTTGACTCCGGAAGCGACGGCTAAATGCAACGGTCCCCCATCATTGGCAATGACTAATTTGGTTCTCGCTAATAAAGCGGAAAATTGCATAATATCGGTCTTACCGCAGCAGTCAATCGTACTGTTTTTAGATCTATTGACTACCCTCGAGCAGGATTCTTGATCTTTTAAATCGCCCATAACCAAGATTTTAACCTTAGATTCTTCGGATAACTTAGACGCTACGGAAGCGAACTTATCCGCCGGCCACTGCTTAATTGATGCATCCTTGCCCCAACTGGCTCCTCCTCCGGGAACCATGGCGACTAAAGTATCGTTATTATTGACGCCGCGTTCTTTCAGGAATCTCTCGGACCAGTCTTTTATATCATCCGGAATAAATAAATCAAGCCTGTTGTTTTTATAGTCGATGTTTAAGAACTTCAGTAAATCGAGATAATATT
>VGKH01000089.1 GCA_016867135.1 Candidatus Omnitrophota bacterium | reverse complement strand
TGGAACCGAACACAAGGTTCCGATTTCTTCCCAGCTTTTGGATGCAGAATTTGAATATGCGGCAACGCCTAAACTTTCAAACTACGCGTATCTTATGTCAAAAGTAAAGAATTCCAAGGAAGGCCAGCTTCTTCCGGGTATAGTGAATATATTTTTAGAAGGCGATTTTATCGGAACTTCTTTGATAGCCAAAGCAATTGGCGCAGAAGAAGAATTTGATTTGTATCTAGGCATAGATGAAGGCATCACCGTAAAACGTAAGAAAATAACAGAAAAGACAGACGATACATTAATCGCAGGTATTCCTTCGCGCACCAAAACCATAAGCTACCAATACAAATTGATTGTGGAAAATTATAAATCCAAAAAGATTAAAGTCAATCTTTACGACCAGATACCTGTTTCAGAGAATGAACAGATTCTAGTCAAGAATGTTAAATTTAGCGAGGAGCCTGCTGTAAAAGATTATTTGGATAGAAAAGGCGTTATGCGTTGGGAATTCGAGCTCGATCCTAAAAAGATTAAAGAAATGACTTTGTCTTATACAATTGAACATCCGCGCAATATGAACGTAGAAGGATTATAATGGCGATAAAAAAAATCGCAGTTTTAACCGCCGGCGGCGATGCCCCGGGAATGAATGCCGCGATACGCAGCGTGGTACGCTACGCAACCAGTCATAAGCTAGAAGTGATGGGGGCATTACGAGGGTGGTGGGGTTTAATTAATGAAGAAATAAAACCCTTAGATCGCCGCTCCGTGTCTAATATTATCAATTCTGGCGGCACTATTTTAAAAACGGCGCGTTGCCCAGAATTTCACACTGAAGAAGGCCAAAGAAGGGCAAGTGTGACCCTAAAGAAATATTCAATTGATGGCTTGGTTGTTATTGGAGGGAACGGAACTTTCGAAGCCGCACATATATTTAGTAACAAATATAAAGTTCCTTGTGTTGGAATTGCCGCCTCAATAGATAACGATGTAAACGGCATAGATGATACTATAGGCGCAGATACGGCTATCAATACAGCGCTTTACGCCATTGATAATATCCGCGATACTGCAACTTCCATGGAGAGAATTTTTGTGGTTGAAGTAATGGGCAGGGAATCGGGATATATTGCTTTGCAGGTGGCTTTAGCTGGTGGTTGCGAAGAAGTAATTATACCCGAGCTAAAGAGCAATTTAGAGGATGTCTGTCATGAAATCGTTGAGGGAAACTTAAGAGGCAAGATAAGCTGGATAGTAGTGGTTGCTGAAGGTGCCGGTAAAGCAGTTGATATCGCCAAGAAGATTACTGAGATTACCAGCCTTGAGACTCGGGCGGTAATTGTAGGCCATATCCAAAGAGGAGGCAGGCCTACGGCCTTTAGCCGTAATCTGGCTTTGCGTTTCGGCCAGGCAGCAGTTGATTGTTTATTAAAAGGCGAATTTTATAAAGCGGTGGGTTTGGCCGGTGGAAAAATCGTCGCTGTTGATTTTGCCACCGCAATAAAGAAGAAAGAAATAAAAACAGAGAGTTTGTATAATTTAATTAAAGTATTGACTTAACTGAAGCCACGACTTATGGAGCGATAGCGACATAAATCGTTAGGCTGAACTTACCCCGCACTTTATGCGTTATTGATGGGCGGGAGATATAGCTGGAAGTACAAAACTGTATATGAAAAGCTTCGCTAAGACAAAAGGAATAAAGGGCGGGGTTAAATTCCGACAGATAGTTTACGTCGTCCGCCACGAAACATTTGCGGACTACGTAAATTATGTCGTCATTTAAGAAAGGAGCAGCAAGATTATCATGGGACGCAGCAAGCTTGATATGGACAAAGTAGTTCTAGATTTGATTTTAAGTAGCGATTTAAAAAGCAAGCATATAATCGCCAAGAAGATTTTTACCATCGCCTATAAAAACGGAATTTATCCGTCCTCTATAAATGATTTCTATATGGCTCGTGGCCGGAAGGAATTCTCCGGGTTTACCGTGCCGGCGATAAATTTAAGGGCTTTAACTTACGATTTAGCCAAAGCCATATTTAGAGTTGCCAAGAATAATAATACCGGAAGTTTTATTTTTGAAATTGCTAAATCAGAAATGGGTTATACCGACCAGCCACCGATAGAATATACCGGCGTCATTTTGGCAGCGGCGATTAAAGAGGGATATAAAGGACCAGTATTTGTCCAGGGTGATCATTTTCAGGCTAATGCCAAAAAATACAAAGAAAATCCCCAGAAAGAGATTGATAGCCTGAAAGAATTAATCCAGGAAGCAGTCGAAAGCGGTTTTTACAATATTGATATTGATAGTTCTACACTAGTTGATTTATCGAAGAAGACTAGGCTTCAACAGCAAGAAGATAATTTTAAGGTCGCCGCAGAATTGACTGCATTTATCAGGAAATTACAGCCTCGTGGAATTATGGTTTCCGTTGGCGGGGAAATCGGAGAAGTAGGTCATGAAAACAGCAACCCCGAAGAACTTCACGCCTATATGAAAGGCTACAGGAAGTCTTTAAGAAAGAATTACCAAGGGTTGAGTAAAATCAGCGTTCAGACCGGGACTTCTCACGGAGGAGTAGTTTTGCCTGACGGTTCAATCGCGCAGGTAAAATTGGATTTTGAAACTTTAAGGACGCTTTCGGAAATCGCCAGAAATGAGTATGGCATGGCGGGCGCGGTCCAACATGGCGCATCTACTTTGCCGGCTGAAGCATTCCATAAATTTCCTGAGGTTGAAACCGCTGAAGTGCATCTGGCTACTGAATTCCAGAA
>VGKH01000088.1 GCA_016867135.1 Candidatus Omnitrophota bacterium | reverse complement strand
TTAAAATTCTGGTTTAGTTTCATCTTTTAAGTTTTGGAAGCAAGCATTGTAAGCGCCTGGGAATATTTGGCGCTGGTATTCTCCACTATATCTTTTGGCAATTCCGGCGCCGGCGGAGTTTTATCCCAATCAAGCGACTCCAGATAATCACGCACAAACTGTTTATCAAAACTGGGCTGTGGTCCGCCCGGTTTATATTCTGACTTCGGCCAGAAGCGCGACGAATCAGGTGTTAGGACTTCATCGATAAGAATCATCTTATCATCATACATGCCAAATTCAAATTTAGTATCGGCGATGATGATACCTTTTCTCTCGGCATAGCTACTTGCCTTTTTGTAAATCGAAAGACTCACATCTCTTAATTTAAAAGTTATATCCTTTCCCAATTCTTTTTCCACATAATCCTGGCTGACATTGATATCGTGGCCCACTTCTTCTTTGGTTGAGGGCGTAAAAATCGGTTCGGGAAGTATATCGGATTCTTTAAGGCCGGCGGGCAACTTTATTCCGCATATGGACTGCGACTTCTGATATTCCTTCCAACCTGAGCCGGAAAGATAACCTCGGACCACGCATTCAACTGGAATTGACTTGGCTTTTTTAACCAACATCGAACGACCATCGAGGATATCGGCATATTTTGCTAGTGACTCCGGGTACTCATTTATATTTGCGGTGATTAAATGGTTGGCGATAATATCTTTGGTAAATTCAAACCAGAAAAGCGAAAGCTGAGTCAAAATCTCGCCTTTATGCGGGATACAGGTCGGCAGGACAACATCAAAGCAGGAAATTCTGTCCGTCGATACAACCAAAAGCTCATCTTCCAAGTCATAAACATCCCTTACCTTGCCTCGTTTAAAGAGCTCTATGTCTCTAAAAATAGTCTGACGCAATGGTTCCTTTCCCATTTTCAAAACCTCTCTTTCTATCTTTCTTTATAAGATTTATTTGGTTTTTAATCGGTCAGCAAGTTTCTCAAATTCCTGCCGTATTTCAAGGGGCAGTCTATTGCCAAATTGGTCGAGAAATTTTTTGATATCTTCAAGCTCAGCTTGCCACTCTTGGGGTTTAATCTCAAATAGTTTTTCTAATTTGTCCTGAGGGATATTCAATCCTTCGCAATTTAAATCTTTTAAATTAGGAAATAAACCCAAAGGAGTTGATTTGGCGCTTACGTTGTTATTCACTCGGTCCACTATCCATTTCAAAACTCGAATATTCTCGCCAAACCCCGGCCATATAAATCCGCCATTATCATCAACCCTGAACCAGTTAACCGTAAATATCTTTGGTGGGTGGGTTAATTTCTTTCCAATATTTAACCAATGTCTAAAATAATCTCCCATATTGTAACCACAGAAAGGAAGCATCGCCATGGGATCTCTTCTTAATACACCGACCTTATGAATTGCAGCTGCTGTGGTTTCTGAACCTGCTCTTGCACCCATAAATACACCGTGTTGCCAGTTAAATGTTTCTACAACCAAAGGTATCAGCTGCGTTCTTTTTCCGCCGAGGATTATTGCTGAAATCGGAACGCCTTTGGGATTATCAAATTCCTTGGAAAGCGCCGGAGAATTATAGATTGAAACGGTGAATCGCGAATTGGGATGAGCGGCCTTGGTATCTTGAGGACTATTCCAAGATTTACCTTGCCAATCAATTAAATTCTTGGGAACAGGACCGTCTAGTCCTTCCCACCACGGCTCATTGGTATCGGTATTCAAGGCGGTGTTGGTAAAAAGCGTGGGGTAGAATTTTTCCCCTTTTAAAGTCTTAAGCATATTAGGATTGGTTTTCATCGAAGTTCCCGGAGCAACCCCGAAAAGCCCCGTTTCAGGATTAATAGCATATAGTCTCCCGTCAGAACCGATATTTAACCAAGCGATATCGTCTCCTAAAGTCCATACTTTATAGCCGGGCAAAGTCGATTCAAGCATTGCCAAATTGGTTTTTCCGCAGGCAGACGGCATGGCAACTGTCACGTACGTAATTTTCCCTTTTGGATCCTCAATACCGACGATTACCATGTGCTCAGCAAGCCAGCCTTCTTGATAACCCAGCCATGAGGCAATCCGTAAAGAAAAACATTTCTTGCCTAATAAAGCATTTCCGCCGTAACCAGAACCAATACTCCAAACTAAATGCTCATCCGGAAAATGCATAATAAAACGCTTATCGGGGTCGAAATCTCCCACAGAATGTAACCCTTTGACAAAATTATCACTATCACCAATTTTTTCTAAAACCTCATTGCTCATCCGCGTCATTATCCGCATGCTTATGGCTACGTAACTAACATCAGTTATTTGGATACATGCCTTGGCGTAAGGAGAATCCGGATGGCCCATCATATATGGAAGAACATACATAGTTTTGCCACGCATGCAACCGTCGGATAATTTGGTAAGCAATTCTTTTGCCTCTTTTGGGTCCATCCAGTTATTGTTTGGGCCTGCTATTTCTTTATCGGGATGACAAACATAAGTCAGATGTTCGGTTCGCGCCACATCGGTAGGATGACTACGATGGTAATAGGCATTAGGCCAGTTTTTCTGGTTTAGCTCCTGGAAAATAGGATTATTCTCGATTTTTTCTTCTTTCATTCCTATTTCAATAAGTTTGCGCGCTTCTTCTTCTGAACCGTCACACCAGACTATCTTATCTGGTTTGCACATATTGGCTGTTTCATTTACCCACTGTTGAACTTTTTTATTTTTTACCATTTAAACTTCCCCTCTCTTTCAAAAATCTCGCCTGCGTTATATGAACTTCTTACGAATGGTCCGCTTAAAACGAATCTGAAACCTAGATTCTCTGCTATATTTTGATATTCCTGAAATTCATCAGGAGAAACAAATCTATCCACTTTAAAATGTTTATCCGAAGGC
>VGKH01000087.1 GCA_016867135.1 Candidatus Omnitrophota bacterium | reverse complement strand
CCTAACAATAAACAACCGACTAATAAAAACTTCAGATTATCCATTTGTACTCCTTTCTTTGATTATGTTCCTAAAATATTGGAAATTCATAAAAAATTATATTGGAAGTTAAAGTTCACCCCCCCCTAATCTATTTTTTCCGCCATCTCGCCGAAGGCAGATGGCGAGATCCCGCCAAAAAATTTTATTTTTTGGCGGACATCCAAGGCATCATCTCGCGCAACTGTTTTCCTACTTGCTCTATTTTATGCTCGTCGCCTTGTTTGAGCAAGCTATTGAAATTTGGCCTGCCGGCTTCGTTCTCTTTAATCCATTCACGGGCAAATTTACCCGACTTTATATCTTTGAGCATTTTCTGCATGGCTTTACGGGTTTTTTGTGTAATGATTTTCGGTCCACGAGTCAAATCGCCGTAGCAGGCGGTATTGGAAACGCGCCTGCGCATCCCGGAAATTCCTGTTTCCTGGATTAAATCCGTGATAAGTTTTAATTCATGCAAAACCTCAAAATAGGCGATCTCCGGCTGATAACCGGCTTCGATTAAAGTATCAAATCCAGCCTTGATTAACTCAGTCACTCCGCCGCAAAGCACTGCCTGCTCGCCGAAAAGATCGGTCTCGGTTTCTTCGTCAAACGTGGTTTCAATTACGCCTGCTTTTGTGGCGCCTATTCCCTTGGCATAAGCTAAAGCCAATTTCAATGCATTGCCGCTGGCATCCTGGAATACTGCCACCAGCGACGGAACTCCTTTACCCTCTTCATACATTCTTCTTACTAAAGCGCCCGGCCCTTTAGGCGCAATCATAAATACATCCACCTTCGCCGGCGGCTTTATCTGTTTAAACCTGATATTAAATCCGTGAGAAAAGCAAAGCGCCTTGCCTTTTTTTAGATAGGGCTTGATTGATTCTTTGTAAACTTTCGCCTGGACATGATCCTGGGTTAGAATCTGGATTATATCGGCTTTCTCGGCTGCCTCTTTTGCCGAAACCGGACTGAATCCGTCTTTCTTGGCCTGTTCAAAATTTGGCGTGCCTTCGATTTCGGAAACAATTACGTTTACGCCGCTATCCCTTAAACATAGGCTCTGTCCGCGGCCTTGAATTCCATAGCCGATAATAGCTACGGTTTTATCTTTTAATAAGTCCAAATCCGCGTCTTTGTCATAATAAATTTTTGGCATTTCTACTCCTTTTTACTTTGTAATTGCTATCCTTCCTGTTCTAATTAATTCCTTTATCCCGAATTTACTCAAATCTTCTAAAAGCTGTCTTATCTGGGCTTGTTCACCCACAGCCTCAATAATCGCCACATCAGCTTTATGCTGTATGAGCTTGGCCACATGTTTGCTTAAGATATTTTCTAATTTTGTCTTATCTTTAGAAGAATAATCGATCTTAACCAAGATGAGCTCTCTGTCTATATGCTCCTTCTTGGTAAAATCGGTTATAGTGACAACATCAATAAGTTTGTTCAGCTGCTTCTTTATCTGCTCCAGAATCTTCTCGTCTTTTACCTCTACCACGATTGTCATATAAGAAATAGCCGGATCCATCGTCTCGCTTACCGCCAAAGAGGCGATGTTGTAGCCGCGCGCGCTAAATAACCCTGAAATACGCGCCAAGACTCCGAATTTATTTTCTACCAATACTGATATCGTATGTCTCATGCCAGCCCCTCTATTATTTTATTTATTGCCTCTCCTGCCGGGACCATAGGATAAACATTTTCCTCGGGTTCGACCTGGACATCAACAAATACTGTATTATCTATTGCAAGCGCCTTTTCTATTGCCGGGCGCACTTCTTCTTTTTTAGTTACCTTAATTCCTACTGCGCCGTAGCTATCTGCCAACTTTACAAAATCAGGTGATGTTATGCTAACTTGAGAATAACGCCGCTTGTAAAACAATTCCTGCCACTGACGCACCATGCCTAAATATCCGTTATTCAAAATCACTATTTTCACATTTATTTTATTAGCCACGCATGTGCCAATCTCCTGAATATTCATCTGGATTGAGCCATCGCCGGCAATATCAATGACCTGTTTATCCGGACATCCAACTTTAGCCCCTAAGGCAGCAGGAAAACCAAACCCCATGGTGCCCAAGCCGCCGCTTGAAATAAATGTGCGCGGATAATCATATTTATACCACTGCGCTGCCCACATCTGGTTCTGCCCTACTTCGGTAGTAATGATAGCATCTCCATTTGTCAGCTCATAAATCTGTTCGACAACATATTGGGGTTTAATCTTTCCATCATCCTTATATTTTAAAGGATATTTTTTCTTTAAGGCCTCAACTTCTTTATGCCAGTCGCCTACATCGGGAGCCTTTTTAAGCTGTTCCAATAATTCTCCGATTATATTTTTCGCATCTCCAACTATCGGCACATCTACTCTAATATTCTTGCTGATAGAAGACGGGTCTATATCAATATGGATTACTTTTGCCCCAGGAGCAAAAGAATCGATCCTGCCTGTCACGCGGTCATCAAAACGAGCGCCTACGGCAATAATTACATCAGCTCCCATTATCGCATGATTAGCATAGCCGGTCCCGTGCATACCAAGCATCCCTAAGGAAAGCTTATGCGTTGCCGGAAAACCGCCAATACCCATGAGCGTCCAGGTTACCGGCGCCTGAATCTTCTCTGCCAATTCTCTTAAAATCAAATGCGCACCGCTGGTAATAACTCCGCCTCCGATATACAAAAGCGGTTTTTTCGCCTGCGAGATAAGCTTAGCTGCCTTTTTTATTTGCCCGGGATGGCCGAAATATGTCGGCTTATAGCTGCGTAGCTCCACTTTTTCAGGCCAGATGAATTCTGTCTCCTGCAGCTGAATATCCGACGGGAAATCAATTACTACCGGCCCGGGCCGGCCGGTTGAGGCGATATAAAATGCTTCCCGGACGATACGCGCT
>VGKH01000086.1 GCA_016867135.1 Candidatus Omnitrophota bacterium | reverse complement strand
TAAGCGTGGCGGCCGGAATGCTTGCCCAGAACCAAGCCTTCACCGGTAAAACCCACATCATCCGGATCGATTATCTCGTAAGTGGTTCTTTTCTTTAGGACTCCATCCTGATGAATCCCTGATTCATGCCGAAAGGCATTTCCTCCGACGATGGCTTTGTTAGGAGCCACCACAAAACCGGTAAGCTTACTCACCATACGGCTGGTTTTATAAATCTCTTTGGTATTTATGACGGTAGTGACATTGCTAAACAAATCTTTGCGCGTTTTTATCGCCATGACGATTTCTTCCATGGAGGCATTGCCCGCACGCTCGCCGATTCCGTTGATGGTACATTCCACCTGGCGCGCGCCGTTTCTTATCGCGGAAAGCGAATTGGCAACGGCCAACCCCAAGTCATTATGGCAATGCACGGCAATTACCGCCTTATTGACATTAGGAACATTATTCATTATATCGTTAATCAATATCCCAAATTCCTCCGGCTCAGCATAACCTACAGTGTCGGGAATATTGATGGTCGTCGCACCGGCATTAATAGCGGTCTCAACAACTTTAAAGAGGAAATCTTTTTCCGTGCGCGAGGCATCCTCGGGAGAAAATTGGATATCTCCGATTCTTTTTCTGGCATACTTAACCATTTCCTCGGTCAGACGCAGGATTTCGCCTTCAGCTTTTTTAAGCTTATACTGCATGTGAATCTTGGAAGTCGCCAGAAATACGTGAATACGGGCTGACTTTGCAGGCTTTACCGCCATGTAAGCAGCATCTATGTCTTTTTTAATCGCCCGCGCCAAACCACAGATAGTTGCGCCCTTAATCTTAGTTGCGATTTCTTTTACCGAAGCAAAATCTCCCGGAGAAGAAATGGGAAATCCTGCCTCGATGACATCAGCACCTACCCTAACCAGCTGCTGGGCGATCTCCATTTTTTCCTTGGCATTCAGGCTCGCGCCTGGCGCCTGCTCTCCATCCCTTAATGTCGTATCAAAAATAATTATCTTATCCATATTTTATCATTCCTTTAATAATCTTTCTAAGAGTGTATATATTTTAACGTTTTGCAGATCATTAGATATAATTCTAGCCCATTTTTTTAAATATGTTACATCCAATCGCTTTCTATGACGAAGAACAATTGCCTTTATATCTAAGATATCTTTTGGCCTAGAGGCAATAATTTTAAAAAGAATCAAATCTTCAGGACTTGGAAAATAAGCAACTCTATTGTATAAACTAATTTTTTTCTTTCGAGAAAAAGCGCTTTGTTCAAATGGCATACCAGCAATAATAAAATCGACGTGGAAGTCACCCAACATTAATTTAAATACGCCTCTTAGTTTTATGTCTTCTTCAACCTGCTTAGGAGAATAACTGAAACCGATCTTCTTAGCCTTGCTAAAGAAGTCTTTAATTTTATATTGGGGAATCGAAATTAGGACGTCGATATCTTGGGTTAACCTCGCTTCTCCTATAACGCCCGTTGCTAATCCACCGATAATAAGATAGGTTAGTTTTTCTTTATTTAATAAATCTATCGTTTTCAAATAAACTTTATCTAAAGTTGATTTTTTCATTGTTTTTTAACCAATTTACTTAAAGAAATTGGATAATCATCATCGCTAAAATTTAATTCTAAAATTAAGTTTGAAACAAGAAATTTCTCCATAATTAATGCGCTTCGCCTATAAGTCAATTTCGACAAATAATTTTTACGTTCTTGTTCTTGTTGCCGTAGATAATCTTTTGTATTTTTTATCATTGAATATCCTTATTTTTATCTTTCTACTTCGAGACTCCCTCCGTCTCTTAAAGTTGTATCGAAAATGATTATTTTGTCCATAATAAAAACTCAAAAGTAAAAAGTAAGAAGGAAAAAGTTAAAGTTAAAAGTCAAAAGCTTAAAAAGTTTTTAGTTTTTAATTTTGGTTTTTCCTTTTATCTTTTTCCTTTTAACTTTTCCGCATCCACGGCATCTTAAATGACCCCGCCGCATTCTTGCAGAATGCAAGAGGCGGGGGAATTTAATCCGCCGAAGTCCGCCTCGTCCGTCCCGACAAAGTCGGGACGAGACGGGCGAGACGAAGGCGGAATCTTATTTCCTCATCCACGGCATCTTTAATGAGTCCGCCATAGTTTCATTGGCGGACGAATTTAATCCGCCGAAGTCCGCCTCGTCCGTCCCGACAAAGTCGGGACGAGACGGGCGAGACGAAGGCGGAATCTCATCTCTTCCTTAAGGAGTAATTTTTCTACCTATGATTCTCAGCATTAAGCTTTATTCGATGATTTTAAAAGTAGAAAGAGCTTTCTCAAGAATCGGCTTTTCAACCTCAAAAGCATCCTTTTGAGAAAAACTATTCACTACATAAACAGTGTTACCTTTCTTAAGAAAATAGTATATCGAAACATCATAGACCATTTTTTCTATTCCTGTTACTATATCAAATTTTTTGCTGCCAGCAGTTACAGTAGTAGTTATGCAATCTATCCCATTTAAAACTGTGTTCTTAAGAGGAGTGTTACTATAATTTTCTACCTTTCTAGAAACGCCAGATAAAAAATCAACCGCGGCGTCTTTCAATGATTTAGCTTGCGTCATCTCCATAATTGCAATATAGATAAATGACGAGCTTTTATCTCTAGAAGTACCAAAACTATATATCTTGCCCGATTTGAGAAGGGGGGTCGTCTTCGTAAGGGCATCCATTATCTTAACCCATCCTTCCGGAAGTTCAATACTAAATTTACCTTCTGGATCTGTAAATACATTACCTTGGGAAAATGCATTGGCAGCAAAACCTAACAATAAACAACCGACTAATAAAAACTTCAGATTATCCATTTGTACTCCTTTCTTTGATTATGTTCCTAAAATATTGGAAATTCATAAAAAATTATATTGGAAGTTAAAGTTCACCCCCCCCCTAATCTATTTTT
>VGKH01000085.1 GCA_016867135.1 Candidatus Omnitrophota bacterium | reverse complement strand
TACTCTTGCCTTTGTCTGGTCTGGCTCAATGTTTCGTGTCTTGGCGTTGTTTACATAGCCAAGCGGGGCTAGGCCGGTCCACTCGCCACGCCTAAGTTTTTGGCGTATCCCACGCTTTACATTTTCCGATAAGTTGTCTGAATAATACTTACTTTGGCCAAAGGCGACCTGAAGCATAAAGAGACCTTGAGGTGTGGGCTCAAACCAGAAGGTAGGGAAGCGCAAAGAAACTAACTTGCCGGTATCAATGAGATAAATAATTTGTCCGCCATCTACTGAGTTTCTCGCAAGACGGTCTGGATGCCAGGCTAACAAACCTACAGCTTCGTTGCTTTCGTTTATCTTAGCAATCATCTTATTAAAAACTTCTCTGCCGGGTTTCTTTGCGCTCTTACTTTCAATAAACCGTTCGGTTATCTCTAACTTTTCGCGTTTGGCGTATTCTTCAACTTCTACAATTTGAGCTTCAATAGACATAACTTGCCTTTCTTCATCTTCAGTGCTTTTACGCGCATAGAGAAAATATTTTGTCTTCATTTATCACCTCCAAATTATTGGTCGCCTTTGACCATTAGAATGTAAAGCGTGGGATACCTGCCTGCCAGCAGGCAGGGAGAAGCTTGCCTCAAAACGACTTAGGAAAAAATTAGAAAACAAATAATTTTTAACCTGAGATAGTTAAAAATTTTTTGTTAGTCCCACCATCGGCGGGACTACGAACCGTCGCCTGCTGGATAGAATTGTGCTTTTAGATTTCAAAAAGTCCTTTGATTTAATTCCTTATTATAAAAGAAGTTACGAAAAAGGAATTTTTGTTCAAGAGAGGGGTAAACCCCTCTCTTGTTCATCAAGAAATTCCCCAAGTATGATTTGGTCGCACTTATTGAACGCAGTGCGAACCTATTTTGAAAACGAAATGACAAAAATTTAATCTATGGCACCGCGCCGATGGCGCTCCCAGATCTCCCGCGCCCCAGTCGCCCTTGCTGGGGCAAGGGCTCCTTTGGCGCCAGCCTGGGTCGGCTGGCTTCTTGCTAATTTTATTGCGGGTTCGGCTTGGTTTTGCGTCTTGCTTAAGAGAAATTAAAAAACTCGACAGCGCAAGACGCAAGCGTCCTCGCCTCAAGAAGTATTTAAAAATAAAAAAACCAAAAAGTTTTTAATAAGGGCTCGTCCGCTATCCTTGACCCAAAAAGTATTATGGTAAGAAAACCTAAATTTTTTGTGTCAAGGATACCAAGTCTCTCACGCGCAGTGCTTCAAAAACAGAAACTCTGGGGCGGGCGTGGGTGGGGGCACGCCCGCCCCATATAAAAGCCGAAAAATTTCAAAGTTTAATACATTTAGATTGTCTTTTTAAAATATTTTGGTATAATGTGTATGCAAAAGAATATTTACCTAATTATACTATCAAAATTAGGTATAAAGTCAAGAGTTTTTTATGATTGGAGATAATATAAAAAAATTTCGCAAGAAAAAAGGTCTTTCTCAAGACAAACTTGCAAGAACTGCGGATATCCCATATACTACGCTTATCAAAATTGAATCAAATATAGTTAAAAAGCCATCTGTGCAAAATATCGCTAAGATCGCAAAGGCTTTAGATGTCAGTATCGAGAAACTTATAGAGGAATAATTAATTATTAGTTTAGGAGTTTTTATGGAAGGTAAAACCAAAGGTCAAATTGAGGCGCAGATCAGTGAAGCCATAATTAAGTTTGAAAGAGAATATATGGGTAGAGGGCCAACCGAGGCCAAAACCTATATTATAAAGGATATGGTATTTGTTCGCCTTAAAGGAGTGCTTACGCCGGCAGAAGAACAATTGGCTAAAACCGCTGAAGGGGCGGATTTGATTAAACGGACTCGCATGCAGTTATTGGAGGGGGCGCGTGTGTTATTGGAAAATATGATCTCGGAAATCACTGGTTGCCAGGTGCAAAGTATGCATACCGATGTAAGCACGAAAACTGGAGAGCGCGTCATAATTTTTACGCTGGATAAAAACTTAGAAGAAACATTCTCTTAAAAAAGATTGAAGAAATCAAATTTTGTGTTAAAATAGAATAACAATTAGGTTTTTTATTGGAAGACTGTAAGCAAGAGCCCTAAATAACTGGGGCTGTTGCAAAGTAAGCCAACAAGCGTTTCTAAAGTTCTCTTTTGATGAGAGAGCAGGAAACGAAAGTTGGCTTTTTTATTATTTTATCCTGAAAAGGAGAAGAAGATGTCGGAAAATTATCTTGAGGTCTTAAGACCAAAATTAAGTGAATCAGATTATCAAAAACTATCAGAAATAACTAATGCTAAAGTTTATCAGTTTATTGCCGAGGCAGACAGGCTTTGCAATCCCAAAGAAATCTTTATCTGTAGCGATACGGCCGAAGAGTTCAAATTCATCCGAGAAATAGCGATTTCTAAAGGCGAAGAAAAACCACTGGCAATTAAAGGTCATACCTATCATTTTGATGGCTTGTATGACCAAGGAAGAGACCGCGAGGTGACCAAATTCTTAGTTCCTAAGACAGATACCTTAAGCCCAAGCCTTAACCAGATTGAGCGCAAAGTTGGGCTTAAAGAGATAAAAGGTTTGCTTAAAGATACAATGAAAAACAGGACAATGATTGTGCGTTTTTTAACCTTAGGTTCGGCAGGGTCTGTCTTTACCATACTTTGTATGGAGGCTACAGACTCCTGGTATGTGGCTCATTCTGTGGACCTGCTTTACCGACCAGGGTATCAAGAATTTATTAAGGCAAAAAAAACAGTAGATTTTTTTGCGACTTTACATTCCGCAGGTAGATTAGATGAAAATATGGTAAGCGTTGATTATAAGAAGAAACGCATCTACATAGATTATACAGATAATACTGTCTATAGCGTCAATACCCAATATGCGGGTAACTCCGTAGGTTTTAAAAAACTTGCTTTGCGCCTGGCTATCCGCAAAGCCCACCAAGAAGACTGGTTAGCCGAGCATTTTATGATCATCGGGGCAAGTGGACCGCATA
>VGKH01000084.1 GCA_016867135.1 Candidatus Omnitrophota bacterium | reverse complement strand
AGGCTGCTCCCCGCTGAAAATATAGGCGAGGCATTCGGATTATTTAATATAGTAGGCTATCTTTCAGGCGTGGTGGGGGCTATTTTTTGGGGAGTGATATTATTATTTCTTTCTCCTTTGGGGGAGCTTGGATACCGGATAGCGCTCTTTAGTTTGAACCTATTCATCGTTTTTGGCCTTATATTTCTATTTCGCATGAATAGATCCTCTTTAAAAAATCATTTACCAAGGTAGGTGAAGATGGGTGAAGATTTGGTTATCCATAAAATATTTGCTCAAGTCTCTTCCCGGTTTCCCGACAGGGTATGTCTGCAAATAAAAAAAGGCCCTACTTGGGAGAGATGGACATATGGCCAAACAGAAGATCTCTCTTTAAGGATAGGCGCATTTCTGATAAATGAGGGTTTTAAAAAGGGCGACTTTGCGGCTATATGTATAGAGAATCGCCCGGAATGGGCAATAATCTATTTAGGCATAATGGCTGCGGGCTTGACCTGCGTTCCCTTAGATCCACAGTTAAGCGAGCAGGAGACAGAAAATCTCATCAGCGATTGCGGCGCAAAGATTATATTTGTTTCCAACGCTATCTTTCAGGCGAAAAGCATCCATAAGATAAAAGGCCAGCTAAACAAAATCGTTATACTGGACCTAGACATTGAAAAAGGGCGCCTTTTAGGCCTGGCGCAGGTCAAGCCTACCTCGCCCGAAGGCATCACATGGCCCGAGGTAATCCCTGAAGATATGGCTTCGCTTGTCTATACATCAGGCACCACCGGCAGGCCCAAGGGAGTGATGCTCACGCATAAAAATTTCTGTTCAAATTTTCAAAGTATAGATAAACTGAGACTCATCACGGACAAGGATAACCTCATATCGATCCTGCCATTGCACCATTCCTACCCTTTTATGGTGACGCTGATCACGCCCCTTTTTTGCCGGGCACGGGTTACTTATACCTCAAGCTTCAGGAGCGATGAATTATTGGGCTGTATGAGAGAGGCAGGGGTAACGATACTGGTGGGAGTGCCGCAACTTTTTTACATGTTATATATACGTATAATGGAGGGGATAAAAAAAATACCGTTTTTTGTCAGGATGCCTCTCTTGGGGCTAATTGAGATATTGTGGCAGATAAGAAGGTATAGCGGAATTAATTTAAGCAAGTCGATTTTATCAAAGATACATCGGCCATTTGGCCTAAGCTTAAGATTCTTTGCTTGCGGCGGCGCAAAGCTGAATGAAGAGGCCGCAGGATTATTCGTAAAGATGGGTTTCACGATACTCGAAGGATACGGACTTACCGAAACATCTCCGGTAGTGACCTTTAACCCGTTAAAGAAGCAAAAGATAGGCTCTGCTGGCAAAGCCATCCCGGACGTTGAATTAAAAATAGATGATCCCGACGGGGAGGGCATAGGCGAAGTAGTAATTAAAGGCCCCAATGTCATGAAAGGCTATTATAAACGGGAAGAAGAGACCTTGAGCGTTTTAAAAGACGGTTGGTTTTACTCCGGCGACCTTGGGGTTATAGATAAGGATGGGTATTTATTTATTACGGGAAGAGAGAAAGAGGTCATTGTCTTAAGCTCGGGCAAAAATATATATCCTGAAGAGTTAGAAGCGTATTATAGTCAAAGCCCGTACATAAAGGAAATCTGCGTCCTGCAAAAAAGCGAGGAACAATTCGGGCATTTGATAGATTCGTTGTTCGCAGTGGCAGTCCCAGATCTTGAATATTTTCAACAAAAAAATATAATGAATATCCGCACCAAGATCCGCTGGGAGTTGGAGAATCTGGCGAAAGATCTGCCTGGTTATAGGCGTATCATGGGTTTTACGCTTGCTAAGGAAGCTCTTGCGCGCACCGCAATGGGTAAGATTAAAAGATACGAAGTTAGAGAGAAATATCTTTTAGGCAAGCCTGCTTCGTGGGAGACAGAAGAGGCAGGGTTATGGGAAGAAGATAAAATAATTCTAAGCCAGGATTTTGCCCAAAAGACAATGCGATATCTTTCCGGCCAACTCAAAAAACCTGTTTATTTGGATAGCCACTTAGAAATAGACCTGGGTATTGATTCATTGACTCGCGTGGAATTGGTCCTGGGGCTTGAGGCGTTATTATCTTTAAAGATTCCTGATGAGGTAGTCTATGATGTGCCTACGGTAAGAGATCTCATAATGAGAATTCAAGAGATAATCCAATATTCAAAACCTTATCAGGCCAAAATCATACAGAAGAGTTGGGCCGAAATCTTAAGAGGGGAGCCCAAAGAAGAAATCTTGCAAAAAATTAGAATTAAGCCCAGGATTATAGATTGGATACTTACCTATATATTTATGGGCAGTTTTAAGTTTATGTTTAGAATTCTCTGGCTTTTAAGAATAAGGGCAGTGGGTAATTTGCCGAAAGACGGGCCTTATTTAATCTGTCCAAACCATGCCAGCTTCTTAGACGGTTTTGTAGTCTTTAGCAGCCTTCCTTTAAAATCAGCAATAAATACCTACTTTGTAGGATTCAGTTATATTCTTGAATATCCTTTGTTTAAATGGGCATTAAAATTAGCACGGCTCCTGCCGATTAATCCGAATATAAATTTGACTGATGCCATGCAGGCAGCTTCATATCTGCTAACTCATAAAAAGATTGTCTGTATTTTTCCTGAAGGACTGCGCTCTGTCGATGAGAAAGTCAATGAATTTAAAAAAGGAGTAGGGATATTAATTAAGGAATTAGACGCTCCCGTGGTCCCGGTCTATATAAAAGGTTCGCATCAATCCTGGCCAAGGACAAAATCGCTGCCTAGGCCACATCCAATCAAGATAACTTTTGGAAGGTCTTTTGATTTTGAAGAGCTTAAGGAAAAAGGGCTCAAATTGGGGGCCAAAGATGATTATGAAGCGATAGCCTTAGGGGTAAGGGAAGAGGTCATAAAACTCAAAGGGGAACAATAAAGATGCTGTATAAAATTCTTGCCGATGCGATCGTGGTTACGCATTTTGCCTGGATATTATTTATGCTGGTAGGATTTATCTTTACCTTATATGGATTCTTGCACAAAGAATTTTTCCAGCGTTGGATTTTTAGAACCCTGCATCTTTTTGGTATCGCCTATGTGAGT
>VGKH01000083.1 GCA_016867135.1 Candidatus Omnitrophota bacterium | reverse complement strand
CCTTTTTTAGCCTGGGTATTGACGAATCCCAGCACTTCTTTAAGATTATAGAAAAAGTGGCTGTCTTTTTCATTGGTTATCTTATAAACCGGCTTGGGTTTTTCCTTGGATTTTTTGGTAATTTCCAGCACCGGGGGTAAATATGTATCAATATCTACGCCAATTTTATCAAGGCGTGTCAGGATGCCTTCAATTTCATTGGCTTCAAAAAGCTCAAGATAATCTACCTCTTTATCGCCTTTTTTCGTGAGTTTGGCCAGTTCACCATCACTATAGGCAAATTGGGTATTACCATCCACTTTTACCATATAAATGGGCAGTTTTTTGGTCTTTTGATGTCTAAAACCTAAATATTTTTGAAAATCTACTCCCTTTTTGCTAATTATACCCTCGAGCTTGCCTAGCTCTACCAATAAGCCCAAAATCTCCCTGAACTTACTGTCTACGAATTGCTCCCTGCCTTTTAATATGGTCAACTTTAAACCTTCGCAACCCATGTCCAAAATCAGCTTATCCATCTGTTCTTCGGTCTGGATATATTCCTCTCTTTTGCCAAGCTTGACCTTATACAGCGGCGGCTGAGCAATGTAGACATGGTTGCCTTCAACCAGCTTCCGCATATGCCGATAAAGCAAGGTCAATAAAAGCGTGCGGATATGGGATCCATCTACATCGGCATCGCACATCAGTATCATTTTATTATACCTTAGCTTGGTAAGATCGAACTCTTCACCAACACCTGTACCTAGCGCGGTTATAATAGTGCGGATCTCTTCGTTGCTTAATATCTTATCCAGCCTTGCCTTCTCCACGTTTAAAATCTTTCCTTTTATGGGCAGAATGGCCTGGAATTTCCGGTCTCTGCCTTGCTTGGCCGAACCGCCGGCGGAATCTCCTTCAACAATATAAACTTCACACAACGCCGGATCGGTTTCTGAACAATCGGCCAGCTTCCCGGGGAGCCCGCCGCTTTCTAGGGCGCCTTTTCTGCGCGTAAGCTCTCGGGCCTTTCTCGCTGCTTCGCGGGCGCGGGAGGCAAGCAATGCTTTATCGGCAATTGTATTTGCCACCGACGGGTTTTCCTCAAAGAAACTGCTTAACGATTCAAAAACTCCGGAATTAACCAGCCCTTCGATTTCCGAATTACCTAATTTGGTTTTGGTCTGTCCTTCAAATTGTGGGTTAGGAAGCTTAACACTGATAACCGCGGTTAAGCCCTCGCGCACATCATCGCCGGTAATCGAAACATCGTCCTTGAGCATGTTTTTATTTTTGGCGTGTTGATTTATGGCGCGCGTTAGCGCGGATTTAAAACCACTTAAGTGAGAACCGCCCTCGATAGTATTGATATTGTTGGCGAAGCTAAATATGTTTTCTGCGTAGCCATCATTAAACTGGATGGCGCATTCTAATTGTACGCCCTCTTTTTCTCTTTCAAAATATATAATCTTTCGATGCAGCGAATTTTTATTTTTGTTGAGGTATTCTACAAAAGACACGATGCCGCCGTCGAACTTAAATTCGCTTTCCTTGTCGGCGCGCTTATCGGCTAATTTGATTCTTAGGCCCTTATTCAAAAACGCCAACTCTCGCAGGCGCTGGGATAAAATATCGTACGAATAATTGATTTTTTCGGTCTGGAAAATCTCTTTGTCGGCCTTAAAGGTAACCTTGGTGCCGGTGGTGGCGGCCTTACCGATCGCCACTACTTTTGATTTTGGCCTTCCCTTTTCATAACGCTGATGGTAAACCTTGCCATCCCTTTTTACCTCAACCTCAAGCCATTCTGACAGGGCATTAACTACGCTGACTCCGACGCCGTGCAGGCCGCCGGCGACTTTATAAACGCGGTGATCAAACTTACCTCCGGCGTGAAGCGTAGTCATGACAACTTCCAAGGCCGGTTTTTTTTCTGTTTTATGAATATCTACTGGTATGCCGCGGCCATTGTCGATTACGCTGACGCTATTATCAGAGTTGACAACAACCTCTATGCTATCGCAATATCCACCCAGCGCCTCGTCCACAGAGTTATCTACTACTTCATAAACCAAATGATGTAAGCCGCGCGTAGAGGTGTCGCCGATATACATTGCGGGCCTACGACGGACCGCCTCGACACCTTCTAGGACCTGAATAGTTGTAGCGTCATAGCCGCCTTTTGCCTGCGGTTTTTTACTCTCGGCCTCTTTGGGCGTCTTCTCTTGCTTTTTAACGTCTTTTTTTGCCTTCTTTTTCATTGCACCCTTCCCACTCTTAGCTCAATTGTGCTTAATCCCTGATCTATTTTTTGCAATGCTTTTAAAATCTGACTGCGCTTAAGATTCAAATGGAACATCATAACCGGTGAATCCACCCGTATCAAAAGCCTGCCGTCCTTAAGCCCTGCAATTTGCGTATGCTTAAAAACTTTTTTACCAACAGCTTCCTGCCATACGCGCTGTATCTGTTGATTTTTGTCCGGGTTTTGGTTGGATAATCTTTCTATAACATCGTGGACTATCTCTTTTATTTGTTCCATTATATCACTATATTCTCATTGGTAAAACTAAATAGACATAATCTTCCAGGCGAATCACTCCGGGTTTATCGGCATCGGTAACTTCTAGGACTATCTGTGATTGTTTTAAATTTTTTAATACATCTATCAAATAATGAGGATTAAAACCGATGATTAATTCTTGGCCTTCATACTGAATCGACAATTCCTCCCTGTGCTCACCTATGTCGGGGGTGGTTTTAGAGATTGTCACTTTGCCGGCGGGGTTGGCCGTGCCGCGCGCGGGGAAAATCTCAAATTTTATCGCCTGTGAATCGGGTGTTGATAAAAGGTTCGCCCGTCGGATAGAGGCCAAAAATTGTTCTCGGTCCACTACCATTTTTTTCTCCGATGGCTTGGGGATAACTTGTCCATAATTCGGAAACTCTCCCTCGATAATCCTAGATACTATTAAAACATTTTGTATCTCAAAGATGATTTGATTCTCGCTGACGACAATGGAAAGCTCGCCGTCTTCTTTTAAGTTTCTTAATAATTCCTGCACGGCTTTAATGGGCACTATGGCCCTTATTTCCTTTTTGGTGTCCTTGGGTAATCTTTTTTCTATAAAGGCCAGCCGCCGGCCATCCGTGGCCACCAACCTTAAAACACTATCTTTTAGTTCAAACAGTATGCCATTTAA
>VGKH01000082.1 GCA_016867135.1 Candidatus Omnitrophota bacterium | reverse complement strand
AATAAGCCAGAAGTGGCGTCGCTTATAAAAGATTCCGGAATTTCGGTCGCCTTTATTGCCTTGCATGGAAGTTTTGGCGAAGATGGCGGAATCCAGGAGATTTTAGATACTATTAAGGTTCCTTATACCGGTTCAGGAGTTGCTGCAAGCCGGTTAGCCATGGATAAGGTAGTTTCTCGTGAGGTGTTTGAAAAAAATAGCATCCCCGTGCCCAGCTCTCATGCTTTTGATAATAAAAGACAAGTAGAGTCCTTTGTGAAGGATAGAACATTTAATGGCTCGGTTTTAGTGGTCAAGCCTTCGGCGCAAGGTTCAAGCGTGGGGGTGTCATTTGTTGATAATCAGAAAGATTTATTTAAGGCAGTTGATGAAGCTTTTCGATATGATGGTAAAATAATTATTGAAGATTATCTCCAGGGAAGAGAGGTTACAGTTGGCATCCTAGAAGAAGAGGCCTTGCCGGTTGTAGCGATATTACCGAAGAAAAAATTTTTTGATTTTCAGGCAAAATACGAGAAAGGCATGACAGAATACGAGGTGCCGGCAAAATTGCCCCAAGATATTGCTAAAAGAGCTCAGGAAGTAGGGTTAAGGGCGCATAGGTCGCTAGGTTGCCGTTGTTTCTCCAGGATTGATATAATTCTAAAAGATAACATTCCTTATGTCTTAGAGGTTAATTCTATACCCGGGCTTACAGCTACCAGCTTACTGCCTAAGGCTGCAAAAGTTTTAAATATAGATTTTCTTGAACTATGTCTAAGAATCCTTAAAGATGCGTATGGCAAGAAAAAAGATAAAGACAATATTTAATTCGATTCCTTTTATTTTGGTTGGGGCGGCAATATTGATTGTGGCGATAGCAGTAACCAGCTTTTTAAAAAATAGCCCTTATTTTAATATAGATGGCATGTTTTGCTCCGAACAAGATAAGCTATCAAAAATCGAAAAGTTGCTTAAGGTAAAAGGTAAAAATATATTCTCCGTGAATTTAAAAGAAGTTTCCCGAGTAATTCAAGAAAAATATCCTGGAATTTTTGAAATAAGCGTCACTAGAGTTTTCCCTAACAAGCTTCGAGTCGCTTTTAAGGAAAGAATTCCCCTGGCGAAATTGAGTTTACCGAATAATAATTTTGTTATTGATAACGAGGCGGTAATCTTAAAAGTTCCGGAAGATTTTGATGATAGCGTTTTGCCGGTTATAAACGGCTCGTTCATCGCTTTTAAGGATTTAAAAACCGGGCAAAAAATAAAATCCAAGAATTTGAATGTTGCATTATCAATTTTGGAATACATGTCTAGCCCCGGGCAGTTTAAAAAATACAAAGTTACAGAATTGGACACAGCAAATGTTAATAAGATTTCCTTTATGGTCGATAGCGATATTCAAATAATCGTCAGAGAAGAGGATTTTAAAGAAAAGCTAAAGATTTTGAATTCTCTATTTGACCAATTAAGCCAAAAGGTTAATAATATTAAGTATATAGATTTAAGATTTAAGGACCCGATTATAAATTATAAAAAGAAATGATAGGACAGAAAACAATTTGCGCAATTGACTTAGGGAGTTCCCATATAGTCGCTGCTTTGGCAAAAGTAAGTAAAAAAGGAAAATTTGATTACTTGCATGTTGAGGAAATAGCATCCAAAGGGATTAATAATGGCGTTGTTAGCGACATTGCTTCTTTGTCAGATTCCATACAGCAAATCGTGCAGTCCTTCAAGAATAAGACTAAATTTAAGATCGGCGATGTAATAGTAAATGTTAATGGCAACAATGTTTCGTGCCGTTATAGCCAAGCAACGATCCCTCTTTTAGAGAGGGGAAGCAAGCTTATATCCGAAAATGATGTCAAAAAGGTTAAGCATCAGGCACGAATCCTCGGGCTTGATTTAGAAGAAGAACTGTTGCATGAATTCGTGAGGAGCTATTCAATAGATAATTACGGCGAGGTCAAGAATCCTGTCGGGCTTTACGGAAGAAAAATCTCTGTAGATTTATACATGATTATTAGCAAATCCAGTTATACCGACAATATAGTTGAAGCCTTAAGCCAGGCAGGATTAGAAGTAAGAAATCTGGTTTTTTCTGGTCTAGCCAGCAGCCTTTCGGTTTTAACGGAGCATGAATTACAAAGCGGATGTTTCTTGATTAATATGGGCGCGGCAACAACCGAAATATTATTCTTCAAAAATGGTACTCTAAAACACGTAGAAATTCTGAAAATCGGAGGCAATAACATTACCGAATGCATAGCCTCTAAGCTTAAGATTTCTTGGGAACTTGCAGAAGAATTAAAAAGGTCATACGTTAGCGCGATATTAGAAGAGATCAGGACAGATGAAGAGGTGCTGGTTAAGAAAACAGCTACTTACAGGCCAATAAAGAGGAAGTTGATAGCCGAGTCCTGTAAGGAAACAATTGATGAGATGATAGAACTTATCAGAGAAAAGATAGATAAGTCGTCTTTTAAAGACCAGGCTGAGAGCGGGATTATAATAACCGGAGGCGCCAGCCATCTGGCTGGTTTGCTTGAATTAGTTGAGTCAAAAGTAGGCTTATCAACCAGGCTGGGCAAGGTAAAAAACGTATCTTCAGCCGTGCATAAAAACCCAAAATTTGCTACCGTTATAGGCTTAATTTCTTATTATATAGATAATAGCCTGCTTAATAAACACCCTATTCAAAAAGGCAAGAATATCATCGAATCGCTTGTTAACCAAGCACGATACATATACCAAGAATATTTCTAATAATGAAATACATTTTCGGCCCCCTACAATCGAGAAGGCTAGGTAATTCCTTAGGCATAAATGTTATTCCTGCCAAGACTTGCTGTTTTGATTGCATGTATTGTCAGCTCGGCCACACCACAAATAAAACAACCGAAAGAAAAGAATATGTTATTGCAGACGAAGTTATCTCTGAGTTAAAATATTTCTTACAAAACTATAGTGCGCAATCCGATAAAATAAATTTCATAACCCTTGCCGGATCCGGAGAGCCGACTCTAAATTCAAAAATAGGACAGATTATTTCAGAAACAAAGAAGGTTACCGCCATTCCTGTCGCAGTTATTACTAACAGCAGTTTATTGTCGTTGGAAGAAGTAAGACGAAGTTTATTATCAGCAGACGTTATATTGCCGACTTTAAGTTTTTATGATAATGAGACTTTTTTTGCTATTCACAGGCCGGCCCAG
>VGKH01000081.1 GCA_016867135.1 Candidatus Omnitrophota bacterium | reverse complement strand
TAGGATAAGAATAGGGGGAGGATCCTTTGAGAAAATTAATTATTATCTTGATTATGTTTTCTTTAGTTGTGATTCCTTCGGTTTCTTTTGCGGCCAAAGGCGGCGAAAAGGGCGCAAGCGGGCAGGCTTATGAAAATGCGAGCGACCAGGCGATCTTTAACCGGGTAGGAGATTGGTTTGCAACCGTCGGGAAGTCTAAAGAAGAAAAAGACAAAATAAAAGCTGAACGTAGAGCTAAAAGAGAAGCAGAACGTGTCCGTAAGGAAGCTGAAAAACAAACGGAAGGTATAAAGCAGGATATTGAAAAGAAGTCTCAGGAAACAATGAGAGTAAGAGACAGAGAAAGAGAACAAATGGCAACCCAAGAGTTGCAGCAGGCCCAAGAAAAACAAATGATGCAAAAGACTAAATCTACAAAGATGATGCAGGGTTCCGGGCAAGGAATGCAGGAGTCTATGCCTGGCAAGGGAGGAAGAGGCAAATAGGTAGTAATAGTTGTTTTTTGTGAGATTTTCTGGCGGCCCTTGACAAGCTTGTCAAGGGCCGCCATTTCTTTTGCCTTGACACGTTCGGCGACCCCGCTAATTGTTCAAAAAACGTAAAAGTTGGGGTCGCTCTCAGTGTCAACACCGAAGTATGCCCCTTCGAGAATAAATATACAGAAAACAAGTTGGGATCTTTACCATCGGGCATACAAATGTGTTGACTTGAAAACATTCTTCGGTTAGAATATCCCCATTATGAATATTATAGTTTGCATAAAACAAGTTCCTGAGACTACGGATGTGAGGATTAACCCTGAAACCAACACTCTTATCCGCGAAGGGGTAAAGTCCATCATCAATCCTTTTGATATGTATGCGATTGAGGAGGCAGTGCTTCTTAAGGAGAAGTTTGGCGGCAAGGCAACCGTTATCACCATGGGGCCCCCGCAGGCTCAAGAGGCTTTGCGAGAAGCTATTTCTTTAGGTATTGATGAGGCGGTCTTAGTTTCGGATCGCGCGTTTGCCGGTTCAGATACATGGGCTACAAGTTATACTTTGGCAGCGGCAATTAAGAAGGTCGGACAATACGATTTAGTTATTTGTGGCAAACAAGCTTCTGATGGAGATACGGCCCAGGTGGGCCCGGGTATTGCCGTTTGGCTTGATATTCCCCAAGTTACTTATGTGAAGAAAGTAGAAGATATTAAGGATAATAAGGCTCGAGTCGAAAGCATGACCGAAGAAGGCTATGATATAATCGAAACCCCGCTTCCTGTCTTATTTACCGTGGTTAAAGAAATCAATACTCCTAGGCTACCGTCATTAAAAGGGATGATGCGGGCCAAAAAAGCGCAAATCATTACTTGGGGCAAGAACGACCTAGATTTAGATGACGATAAAATCGGGCTTAAAGGTTCGCCTACTCAGGTAGTAAAGATTTTTACTCCCCCAAAGCGCGCTGGAGGACAGATATTGCAGGGGGAAACAAAAGTAGTAGTGGAGAAACTGGTAGAAGAATTAAAAAATGAGGTTAAGTAAAAAGTGAGAAGTAAAAAGGTAAAAGCGCAAGTCAAAATTAAAAATTATGAAACTTTTGACTTTTGAATTGTAGTTTTACCTTTTTACTTTTAAGTTTTAACTTAAAAAGATGTCTATTCAAATAATTGTCACAAAATGTACTGGTTGCGGGTTATGCGTTAAAGCCTGTCTTTTTGGCGCGATTAAGATTGTCGATAAAAAAGGCCTGCCTGCCGGCAGGCAGGCCATAATTGATTTTCATAAATGCAATCTTTGCGGCGCCTGCGTTGATGCCTGCAGGCTAAAAGCCATTATTATCGAGAAAAAAGAAGTCAAAAAAAACGTTCCGGAAGCAAGAGGCGTTTGGGTATTCGCCGAGCAGAAAAAGGGCAAACTGCAGACAGTCGGATTTGAATTACTGGGCAAGGCACAAGAGTTAGCGAAGAAATTAAGCACTGAAGTTTCTGCTGTTTTATTGGGACATAATATGGAGCAGCAGGCAAAAGAATTGATATCCCGCGGAGCAGATACAGTTTATCTTGTCGATAAAGAGGAGCTGACTAATTATCAGAGCGAGCCCTATACGGAAGTACTGGTCAAATTAATTAGAAAATATAAACCGGAAATATTTTTATGCGGCGCAACTACAATTGGCAGATCGTTGATATCTAGAGTAGCAGTCAAGATTAATGCAGGATTGACTGCGGATTGCACCGGTCTTGATATTGATCCGGGAAAAAAGATTTTGTTGCAGACTCGTCCGGCTTTCGGAGGAAACATCATGGCGACGATTATTACGCCTAATCATCGTCCGCAGATGTCGACTGTTAGACATAAAGTAATGAAAGAGCTTGAGCCGGATAAGAGCCGCAAAGGAAAAGTCATCAAGGAAGATGTTGAATCCAGCCTTTTAGTTTCGCGTACAAAGTTATTGGATATCGTCGAGGAAATAGAATCAACCGTAAATCTTTCCGAAGCAGATATAATTGTTTCCGGCGGCAGAGGCCTGCGCGATCCAAAGAATTTCTCATTGGTTCAAGACCTAGCAAAAACCTTAGGCGCTGCGGTGGGTTCATCGCGCGCAGCGGTTGATGCCGGATGGATGCCTTATTCGCATCAAGTTGGCCAGACTGGAAGGACAGTTTGTCCCAAGATTTATTTCGCAATCGGTATTTCCGGACAGATCCAGCATTTGGTTGGAATGCAATCATCAGAAATTATTGTTGCAATTAACAATGATCCTTCTGCTCCGATTTTTGAAGTAGCAACCTACGGAATAGTAGGAGACCTTTTTGAAATTATACCTGCCTTAACTAAAAAGTTCAAAGAAGTCCTCAAAAAATGATCCGCTGTTTAAATTCCAAATTACCATAACCAAATCACAAACAATTCCAAAATCACAATTTTAAATTTCCAAAACGGTATTGGTGATTGGAATTTTGGTATTGTATATTGTTTGGAATTTGTAATTTGGGGTTTGTAAATTTACCATCGACAGTCTTTGGGTATAGACAATATCTTGTATTTTCTGCTAAAATAAGCCACAATATGTAGAATTATGGAAAATTTTGTAAAAAAACTGTTGACAGATGTCATAGAATGTAATAAAGTGTAAATCATCATGTATCGCGAAGACTTAATGACAATAGAAGATTTGGCTACGTATCTTAAAGTTAAAAAGCGCACGATTTACGATTGGCTTAAGAAGGGAAAAG
>VGKH01000080.1 GCA_016867135.1 Candidatus Omnitrophota bacterium | reverse complement strand
AGACTAGAGAGAATTTATCTGCTATCCCGAGTTCATTAAGCGATTTGGGTCCGCTTGTTCCACGAGTTAGACAGGCGAGTTTAAACGCAGAAGGAATAGTTAATATAGCTGATAGAGCAGAGGTTGCCGGTGGTGCTTCGCCTAGTCCCGTAGCGTCGCTAGATATTCCTATCGCAGACATATCTATAGACGGAGAAAAAGCCACTATCAATAAACTTAATAAGAGTGCGCATATGTTGTTCGATCCGTTGGGACAAGGAATAAACATCGGCTCGGGATTAGTTTATGATGTAAATGATAGAGGTTATTATGTTGGTTTGCATGGTAGCTATTCAGATATTTTAAAACCGGAAGGAGAACTGTTAGGCACAGGTAATTTCACTTTCGGTAAAAACGGAAGATTCGATCCGGGCGGATGGAAAGATCTGGCGGCAGAATTTGTTTTACCTCAAGTAGCCGAAGCCTATCGTCAGGCTGTCCAATCAGGAGAATATAGAGGTGCTGCCTATGTTCCTAAGGGCGAAATCAATCGTTACATCGATGCTATGGGCTTTTCGGTTATCGGGAATATTGCTGGCGAATCAAAAGTTATTGTCAAGATTGATGAGAAAGGCGCAAGAACTCTCGATGTCTCAGGCAAGCCTTTATGGGTTAATCCTCAAACAAAAATCGCTTTTGAAGAGATGAAGGGAAGAAAAGAAATTTTAGCATCTGCTGCACAAGGCGTCGGCGTTGAACGAGAAGAAATAGATTCAGTAGTGGATAGATTAGTAAATAACTGGGACAGGGTTGAGGCAGGAGATTACAAGTTCATAGCTGGCCTGTTACCCGAAATAGATAATCCGCAACCTACTTTCGAACAATTAGTCGACTTAATAATCAAAGGTCAATTTTTAACCGATATAACCAGCCGTCGTTTAGTAGCTGTTAAGTTATTTGTAGACGGAATAAAAGACGTTCCTGAAAGCGCAAGCCTTACAGGTTCAGGCGAGGCGCAGGGATTAGGCTTCTGGGAGATTCAAGACGATCTTGGCCTTAGAGCTTTAAAAGTTCAGGAAATAGAGGCACGTTCCATATTGACAAAGCCGCTAAGCGTTACCATACGCGAAGGTACAAGGGCTCCTTATTCAGAAAATGCTGTGGTTTCTGATGAACCTATCAGTGATAGATTGCAGGTATCAAGCCCTCGATTTGAAAGATTAGGAGAGGTAGATCTTCAGATAAACAATTTACCTTATTGGTCTAAACCGAGAAGCGGCGGAGAAGGAAGCACTCCGACTAAAGAAGGAAAAGTTACTGTAAGCGCCATAGAAGATAAAAACGGCAGATTTAATCTCTTCAGCCGTTTCCATATCGCCGGAGGATTTGCCTCGGTTAACGGCCAGTTGCCTACAGATTTATTTAATTACAGCGAATATGAGATCGGGGGAAGAAGCGGAGATTTTGTTCCTTTTGGGATCGGTTCCGGATTAAGAGAATTTAGCGCAGGAAGCGCAATTAAGCAATCCGACAGTGAAAGAGGCCGACAAATTACTTATTCCACAGATGCTGAATTCAGCCCGGTTTATGCTGAATTATCTCACTTACGAGCTGAGGATGGAAACGAAGCCTGGGTTGTCTACGGGAAAGATGCCAAATTTGAAAGAACTTATATTGCCGGCACAAATAGAGTTTTAGGTAAAGATATCAAATTGACATATGACGGAAGAACAATTGATGTTAGGAAAGATGAAAGTATTAAAGCAGCTGCTGAAAGATATGGCATAACAGATGAAAATGAACTTAATAAAATTGTCGAAGATAAAGATAACAGAATTTTACTTACTCGCGAGTTCGGCACATGGAAGCCGCAAGACTTAAATCAGATTGCTGCCGGCCATCTGCTTCATAGCGATGCCCAGGATCCCGCCCAAAACTTAAAACTTGCATATCAGAGATCTACCTGGAGTGATCAATTAGGCATTACGCATTCTTTCGGCGGCGTATTTGAAAATAATGGCATGCCGGATGAATATATGCCTTCTTTTGTGCGCAATATTTTCCCCAGCCAAGACAAGCAGACGGCGAAAGATAAAGCACTCGAAATGCTTAAAAAGTTAAAGCCTGATTTTGCATCCTACCTTAATATTGGCGAGACAAGACCAGGATCAGTCGTTGAAGGAGCGGGCTCGGTTATAGATGTGAATTTTACTGGCGTAGATCCCAAGAGTGGCCAGCTAAGAAGAATAACTTATGCCTCTGAAGTAGATTCGCCGGTTATGCAATCCACTTTAGGCCTACCCGGAACCAGGCTTACTTTTTCCGCCAAGCCCAAAGATGATGTTTTCAATAAGGTTGATTTAATGGAATTCTTGAAATCTAAGGGTATTTCCGAGGATACCACTCTTGATGAATTAGAAGTGAAAGCCCCTGAGCTTCATCGAGAATATGTTACTTCGTTAGAAGGCGTGCGTAAAGAAACTAGGGATATCGGTTTGACTTTTGCAGATGGCGGCTTAGAAAGGATATTGTTCGACGGCGCTATAAATATAGATCCTAAGGGCTTATTTGCAGATGCCGGCACGGGCATGTGGGAAAGATCCGAACTAAAGTCCGATACATCACAAATTAGATCTATAATTCAAGATGCCTTAGGCCAGTTCTCTTTAGAAAAAGAAGAACAGCCGAGAGGATTTTGGGATCAGATTTTTGCCCGCAATAGACAAGATGACAATGATTTTGCTGTTTCCTTCTCGCAGTTTGAGGGAAAACTACTTAGGCGGAGATTCGATATGCAACCCGAGTATAAATTGGAAGAACTGGGCCTCGACGGCGAACGGCTCGAGAGCTCAAGACAAACTATAGATAGGCTAAAGCAGGTATTAGATTTTATCAAAGGTTTAAAACCAGGAGAGATAGATGTTTTCTACGAACGGCTCACACATCCAGATGAGGCAATAAAGAATAAAAACGCCATTGATAATTTTTTGAATGGTTTATTTAGATACCTTAGAGACCCCTTATTTGGTAGAGATGAGACCAGCCCTCTTCCGCAGGAATTACGCGATCCACGTTGGGATAGCGCGAATTTAAATATTTTAAGGGAATATCTTTTGGGAGGCCTGGATGGTGAGAGTAAGACAAGATTTGAATCTTTATTAGCCAGAGATGGCATCGCGCAAACCCTAACCCAGACAAGAGAGTTGCTTTCTAATAGATCCGGAATCAGTCCGGAGGATTTATCAATAAGCTTAGAAAACTTAGAAAGCAATATAATTCCTCAAATCGAAGCATTCCTGAAGAAGCAGCCTAACGGCAATATTAACGAAATTATATTTACCGAAGACAGAAAAACAGACTTTGCCGTGACTGCCCGGGGCGATAGAAGCGCGGACGGCAAAAGCGCCGGTTGGTTCAGAAGAGATGAAAATAATGACTGGATTTTACCTGAAGGCGGCATAGCCGATGCCTTCGGTATTATGACCCAGACAGTAACCTCTTCTTTATCCAAGAAGCCGGCAGAATTTTCTCTATTTTTCAAAGATATCAGGCTTCCTCAGGACCGCAGGCTTTCAGGCGCAGCCTTAACCGCAAGAGGCAGATACTGGACTCCGGCAGCGCCCTTAGATTTACCTTATAAAATAGAAAAATCCGACAAGTCTCAGGCTGAAAAACAAGTCTCAAGCTCAAGATCTTTAGCCGCAGATAAT
>VGKH01000079.1 GCA_016867135.1 Candidatus Omnitrophota bacterium | reverse complement strand
AAGCTGGCTCATCTTTCTTGCCGACGCTATAAAGCTTGATTAAATCCACTGTCCTATCGGGCATCTGGACCCTACCGGCGTGAAAAACCACTACCCTGGCATTAAGCCTTTTTGCCGTGTCGATTGTAACCTTAGTATTCTTAACCGCCTCCTTGCGCTCCGATTCATCCAAAGAAGCCAGCGAATAGTAATCCGGCAGGGCGATTTTTGGCGTAAGTCCGTCTGGTATAGGACAATAATTATGCAGGCTTGCTACTTCGATTTCGCCTTTTTTTTGTAAAAGAGCAGCGCCCTCAACCATTTCCTTGGTCAGGGTAAAATTTAACTCTAGCCTATTGAAGCCGATTAATTTTATCTCTTGGATTAGGCTTTGGGCATCTTTATGTCTTGCTATATTCCAAGAGGTTGATAAAGCCAGTCTGCTCATAATAAATAGGGATAATTATAATAACTTTTGTTTATTAATATATCACTTTAGCTCTTCTATGTCAAACATTTAGGATTAATTCTGGCGAGATTTTAATTGCCGAGCTCGAAAGAAATAATGACGTTAAAAGTAAGCTTAGGATAGTTTAATTCGGCGGGAAATTTTGGATAGGGCGCAGCGTTTTTAACGCTTTTTAGCGCGATATTCTGCAAGAATTCGCTAGCCTTTGATTTTTCTTTAAAAAGATTTATATCTAGCAGCTCGCCCTCCTGAGAAATAACAAAAGAAAGGTAAACTTCCCCTTCTTCATATTTTGTATAATTTCTGTAAGCCTCTTTTCGGATATTGCCCCTGATCATCTCGTAATAATTTTTATACATGGGGTTGTTGTCCATCTTGGAATCAAGCTTGGGCGTGACCGTCTTCTTCTCTTGGCTGGAAACCTTGGAAACTTTTGGCTTGTCCTGAGCAAGCTTGAAATTCTTAATGTTAAAACTTTCTTTCATGAAAGACGGCAAGTCTTTGGGAATACTTTTGACAACCTGGATTTTGTCCTGCGGTTCCAGGACCCTTATTTCGCTGGGCGGGATCTTTATATGCTGATAAGTAATTTCCAGCTGCTTTAGAGATTTATTAATCTCAACCTGAAATGGCGGTGTCTGGTACAATAACACCGCATGAACTAAAATCGAAGCAAAAAGCGCTGCCTGAAAAGCTTTATCTTGAAACATAAAATTTCCTTAAACTTTGTTTATTGATTTTTTTAATTTACAAACCGCTTATTTCAACTAAAGCCGAAATCCAACCTTTAGAACCGGATTGGGCAAGCGTTATCCAAACGTAAAGTGAACTGCCGGAAGAATTAACCGCCCTAATGCTTCCGGTTTTATACTTATTGAGGTTAAGCCTGCATATTTCGCTCACCGAACCGCTAGCTGAATCGACTTTCTTGATTATCCAAAGATATCCATTGGGGTTTCCTTCTGAGACGCAGTAATAGAAATTCCCGGAATCATCAACTGTTGTCGGGCTATTATAGCTATAGCCCATATCTGACGAAGATAAATCCTGGCTAATAACGCTGACGCTCAATCCTCCGCCACTCAAAACAAACCAACCGGAATTATCCTCTGCAACTGCCACAACGGAAAATAGCAAAATCGCTAAAAGAAAAATAATCTTTTTCATAATCTTCTCCTTAAAGAAATTATATCAGAAATTATAAAATATAATAGAAAAATTATGGATAGTTGGGCTCTGCTTCCATGAAGGGATAGATGATTTTGCGGTTGTGCACTACATAGCCGTTGGCGATGTAGGTGTGAGGATTTCCGCCTGAGGCGGATCCGCCTTCGGCGGAGACTTCGAAGTTGTAGACTTTTTCTTGGGCTTTTATTTTTTTGATATTTTTGATTTCTTGATAGCTACCATCCTGTTTGAGAATTTTATCTCCGATTTTGAGATTTCCGATTTCCACCCATTTCCCTTCGGAGAAAAACGGATGATTTGGCGTCGCTTTTAATTCATCATTAACGATAAGATAATTATCCGCATCGTGGACAGACACTGCTTTGACTTTGTCCTTTATCATCTTATTCTTATCCACATCGTAAGCCAAAATCATGTCGCCGACTTTAATTTGTTCAATCGGCTTTTGCGAGCCGTCGGCCAATAAAATCGGTGTTCCTGCCAAAAAACACGGCCGCGCCCTGACAGTAATGGTTACATCCTGAAAATCTACAAGATAACCGTCGCTGACTTCGAAATGCACAACATATGTCCCAATCTGATTAGTTTGCCAATTAAATATGTGAGTTTCCTGGTTGAACGTAGCTCCATAAGGCAAATTAGTTGCATTATATGTTATGGTATCACCCTCCGGATCATTGCCAAAAATCTCAAAATTTACTAAGCCTCCAACCAGAACTGCTTTATTCTCAATATATGAAAGCACGGGCGGATTGTTATCAAAAACCGTAAAATCATATCCGCCAAGCCAAGAGCCAATGGAATAAAAACTTGTATCCACGTAACGTTCCCAAGGCAAGGGGCGCGAATAATCATTGATATTAATCCAGTCCTGCCAACCGCCAAGTATACCATGTTCGTCGGGAATAAGCTGCCAAAGCGAACTGTTTTCAGCCCAATTGATTGCGGCATTTGCGTAATCATTCTGCCCTAAATCAAACCAGCTGAATGCCGCCTGAAAAGACATTCCAGGATATTCCTGATTAGGATGCCTTTCGCCCCACATACAACCGCCGTTGCCGCTTGGGACTTGAAAAGTCTCATGGATCCATACACCTAACTCCGGATTGTTTACTCCATTCGCCGGAATATCAAGAAAACGCGGAGTGTAGTTCAACCAGTCTATAATGCCTCCGTTATTAATACGACTGCCCCAATTATCCACTACCTGCCACCACCAAACTTCAGAACTGTTTTTAAAATAATTATTGATTCCATTTAAAATAAGCGCTGCAGCATCTTCACATTCCTGCGCAAAAGTAGTTTCGCCCTTCACCAACGCCCAGCCGCGAGCTGCCAGCAAAGCCCAATAGGCATAACTATTATCCGTTATCCAATTCCAGTCAGAGAAACTTTCGTCTGCTTCTTTGCCACCGCAGATAAGACCATTATAGCCGTTATCCTGGCAGTCAAATAAAAACTGGACAGCTGCCTTCATCGAATTATATCTATTATCTTGATACCCCAGCGCATACATTGCCATCATTACTTCGGCTGCCTGGGTGGGTGATTTCGTATCACGCCCACCACTGGGGTCCCGGTAGTCGTATTCATCTTTCCAAGAACCGTCTAGTTCCTGAACTCTCACCAAATAATCCATAGAAAGATTTGCTCTGTCTATATAGCTGGGCTCATTCGTGGGGAAAATTCCGTCTGCAAGAAGCAATCCCAAAATCGCCATTCCGTTTTCCCGAGGAACAACATAATCTGGCGGAGTCGCGGGAGTATAAACATCATTGATTGCGCCATGGGCAATATGTCCTGGATTTAAATACTGGCAGGCTACGAGATAATCGGCTTCTAATTTAATTTTTTCATTTAAGTCCAAGATATAATCACCGCGATCAAAATAGATGTCGGTATTTGCGCCATTTCTTGCATCTTCCCAGGCAACAAAAATGTTCTCATTGGAATCAACAGAGATTGAAGGCTTATTAGTAGCTACGGTTGTTTCGTCTAAATTATCATCAATCCTTATATCTCGATACTGCCAGGCAACTCCGCCGTCTTTAGAAAAATT
>VGKH01000078.1 GCA_016867135.1 Candidatus Omnitrophota bacterium | reverse complement strand
ATCAAAGGTAGTAAAAAATATTTAGATTGGATAGATGACTCTACAAGGTAATTTCTTAGATTACATAATTGTTTTCAGCGGAGGAGTATTGATAAGTTTTTCTCCTTGCGCCTACCCGCTTTTGCCCGTCAGCATCGGATATATTGGAGCGAGAAGTTCCGGCTCAAAGATTAAAGGGTTTGTCTTAAGTTTGGTGTATGTTTCCGGCATAGCGGTTACTTATTCAATTCTGGGATTAATCGCCGCCTTGACAGGGAGACTTTTCGGTAGGATAGCGACGCATCCGGTATCTAATTTAGTCGTAGGAATTGTTTTTATTGTATTTGGTCTTTCTTTGTTGGAATTATTTAATTTAAGGCTGCCGCAGGTCTCGGTCAAGAAATCTGAAAAAAAAGGCCTTTTAACGGTCTTTGTTTTTGGATTGATTTCTGGCTTAGCAATCGGGCCTTGCGTTGCTCCGGCGCTCGGGGCGATACTCGTTTATATCGCTTCTAAAGAAAATGTTTTATATGGAGCTAGCCTTCTTTTTGTCTTTGCCTACGGGATGGGATTTTTATTAATTTTAGCTGGTACGTTTAGCGGGCTTCTTTTAAGCCTGCCGAAACCAGGGAAATGGCTTGAATTAATCGAGAAAATAGCGGGCATAATCTTAATTATCGCCGGTATATATTTTCTTCTAAAAGCAGGAAGGATAATTTTATGAGAAATTTCTTTAAGTTTGCGTTGGTCATTTTAATGTTGCTAGTTGTGCCTAATGATAGCATCGCCATGGGCAGGCAGATCAAGAGAAATACAGCGTTAAACAACGAGGCCCCTGATTTTACTCTTTATGATGTAGCTGGCGACAAAGTAACATTGTCGGATTTTAAGGATAAAAATAGTGTTTTACTTTTTTTCTGGTTTGCAAGATGCCCATTCTGTATTCGAGATATAGACTCATTAAATAAAGATTATCCAGAAATAAAGAAAGATGATTTGAAATTCCTATCTATCAACATAGGAGATTCCGCCGAAACGGTTAAAAGGTATACAAAGGATAAGAATATCGCATTTCCTATCCTTTTAGATAAGGGGTCCAACGTTGCCCTAAAATACGATCTGATAGGAGTACCTACCTATGTGTTAATCGATAAGCAAGGGGTCGTAAGATTAATAACCAATGAATTTCCCGGGGATTATAAGGAAGTTCTTGCGAAATAATTATGGCTCAAAATACAAATAACAAAATAAATTTATCCATGCTGCTTGATTTTTATGAAATCAGCATGTCGGCCAGCTATTTTGACTTTAAGAAGGATGCAAAGGCCGTTTTTGATTTGTTTATCAGGCGCATGCCGGAAAACCGTTCATTCTTTGTTGCCGCCGGACTTGAAGATATCCTGGATTATTTGGATAATTTCGGTTTTGATTCTGGTTCAATAGAGTTTTTAAAAAAACAAGGTATCTTCTCGGAGGATTTCTTAAATTATCTGAGTAATGTAAAATTCTCTGGCGAAGTTTGGGCTTTGCGCGAAGGAGAAATATTCTTCCCTAACGAGCCGGTAATACGGGTAATCGCCCCAATTATTGAAGCCCAATTAGTGGAAAGTTATTTATTAAATACTATAAATTTAAATGCGACTATTGCCACAAAAGCCAGCCGCGTAGCCATGTCAGCAAAAGACAGGGGGGTATATGATTTTTCTCTTCGCCGTACCCATGGAGTAGATTCTTCGTTAAAAGTGGCCAGAGCCTCATATATCGCCGGCTGTAATGGTACATCTAATGTCTTAGCAGGCATGAAATATAAAATACCGGTTGTTGGTACCATGGCGCATTCGTTTGTAATGTCATTCCAAAACGAGCTGGAAAGTTTTCTGGCTTACGCGCGGACATTCCCTAAGAATTCCATTTTGCTTGTTGATACTTACGATAATTTGAAAGGCGTGAAAAATGCGATTACAGTAGCTAAAGAATTGGAGAAGACAGGTTTTAAGTTAAATGGTATAAGGCTGGATAGCGGTAATTTAGTAAAATTGTCTAAAAAGGTAAGAAAGATTCTAGACCAAGCCGGGCTTTCATACGTCAAAATATTCGCCAGCGGTAATTTAGATGAATATAAAATCGCCAAGTTATTGAAAGCCAAAGCCCCGATTGATAGTTTTGGCGTGGGAACTAATATGGGCGTTTCCGAAGATGCTCCTTATTGTGACGTAATTTACAAGATTAGCGAAGTCACGGATGCTAAGGGCGAGTTCTCTCCGACGATGAAGTTAAGCATCGGAAAGAAGACTTATCCGGGCAGAAAGCAAATTTATAGAATCTTCGATGACAAAGGCATGTTTGCCAAGGACATCTTGGCCTTAGAGGATGAAGGTGTAAGAGGGGCGCCGCTTTTAAGCAAAGTAATGGAAAAAGGAAAGTCTATTTATTTATCGCCCCCTATTGAAGAAATAAGAAAATTCACCCAGGATAATTTGCTTAGGCTGCCTGAGAAATACAAAAAACTGAATAAAGCATATAGATATCCAGTAGTAGTAAGCCAAGGTTTAAAAGCTCATACCAAAAAGGCCTTAAAGACTATCAGACAAAGGTCGATGTAATGCGAAAGATAGCCTTTGTCGATATTGATACCCAGTTTGATTTTATGAAGAAAAAGGGCGGCCTTTATGTCAAGGAAGCCGAGCGGATTATCCCAAACCTAAAAAAGCTTACCGGGTTTGCCAATAAACATAAAATAATTATCATAGCTTCTGTAGATGCACATTCAGTGCGGGATCCGGAATTTAAAATGTTCCCTGCGCACTGCGTTAAAGGAAGACCGGGCCAGAGAAAAATAAAAGAAACCTTAATAAAAAATCATATATTTATAAATTCGCAAAAACGTTCTCAAGGTAATCTTCAGAGTTTATTAGATAGATTCCGGCAGATTATATTGGAAAAGAAGACGTTTGCTGTATTTTCCAACCCTAACACCGAAAACTTGTTGAAGAATATAGATACTGCTTTTGTCTATGGGGTCGCCACGGATTATTGCGTTAAGACGGCATGCTTGGGATTGCTAAAATTGAATAAGAAAGTCTTTATTGTCGGTGATGCCATAAAAGCCATATCCGACAAAGAAGGAAAGAGAATCTTAAAAGCGCTCGTAAAAAAAGGCGCAAAATTAATTAAGACAAAAACCTTGATTAACTAATTTTTCCTTAATATAATAGTAGCGTTTTTGAAATGAAGACACAACTTACGGAATGAAGTGACGTAAGTTATATGTCTGAATTTGACCCTTGACATTTTGCGGGCAGTTTTTCTCAACAGAAAAATGTCAAGGGTTCACTTCGCGCAAAACAATTTACGTTCACTCACTTTGTTCGTTCCGTAAATTGTGCGCTCACTGAAGGAGTATGATGAAGGAAATAAAGATTTTTGCTCGCGCAGGCCAAGGCGCAATCACCACAGCTTCCATATTGGGAGAAGCGTTATTCTTGAAAGGCAAATACCCTTATGCCTTTCCGTATTTTGGCGCCGCCAGGATGGGCGCCCCCATGAATGCATTTGTAAGGGTTGATGATAAGCCGATAAGGCTTAGGAGCCAGATCTATGAACCGGATTATATAATCATGGTAGATTCTACGCTTATGCGCGGATTTGATTGTTTTACCGGATTTAAGCCGGAAGGCGTCGCAGTAGTAAACGAAAGAGAAGGAATAGAGGCTCCCAAGCCAAAGGGTAAGCAGAAAATATTTATGGTTCCCGCA
>VGKH01000077.1 GCA_016867135.1 Candidatus Omnitrophota bacterium | reverse complement strand
AAACTGGAGGCCGATAAGATTGACCTTGCAAAACTTCTGATGGATAAGGCTGCTAAATCCAACGTAAAAATATTGCTGCCTGTTGATCATGTAGTAACAGATAGCATCGATCCCGTTGGACAAGTTAAAAGGGTTAAAGATATCCCTGAAGGATTTATTGCTGTTGATATCGGCGACGAAACCATAAAAATCTTTGAGGATAACCTCAAAAATGCAAAAACTATTTGCTGGAATGGGCCGTTAGGAATTTCCGAGATTGACGTTTTTGCCAACGGAACAAAATCCGTGGGCGAGTTTATCTCCAATTTAAAAGCTACGACCATAATCGGTGGTGGCGATACAGCTGCAGCAATGTCTAAGTTTGGCCTGGAGAATAAAATGACCCATATTTCAACTGGCGGCGGAGCATCCCTGGAATACATGGAAGGAAAAGTCCTTCCCGGCATTGCGGCGCTAACAGACAAAAAATAAGATGAGAAAAATTGTCATTGCTGGAAACTGGAAAATGAATAAAAATATCTCCGAGGCTATTGAATTGGCTAATGGGCTCAATCGCAATCTCTACGATATATCCACGGCGGAAATCGTGATTTGCCCGCCATTTACGGCATTGAGCGAAGTCTACGAAATCATCGCAGAAACCAATATTGCCTTAGGCGCTCAGGATGTCTATTGGCAAGAAAAAGGCGCATTCACCGGAGAGATTTCCTGCTCCATGCTTAAAGACGCAGGATGCAAATACGCAATCGTTGGCCATTCTGAAAGAAGAAAATATTTTAATGAATCTGACGCTGAAATAAACAAAAAAATTAAAGCATTATTAGGAAATGACCTTATTCCCATTGTTTGCGTAGGAGAGACTTTAGAACAGAGGGAAAATAACCAGACATTTGAAATCGTCAAAACCCAAATAGAAAGTTGCCTAAAGGATATTTCTCTTGATGACCCGGCAAGGCTTATCATTGCCTACGAGCCAGTCTGGGCAATAGGAACAGGCAAGAATGCCACTCCAGCGCAAGCGCAGGAAGTCCATAAATTTATCAGGGACCTACTTGCGAAGATTTTAAGCAAAGATGCGTCCGATAAGATTGCTATCCAATACGGAGGAAGCGTAACTGCCCAGAATATTAGCGATTTGATTAACGAGAAAGACATTGACGGGGCCCTGGTCGGTGGGGCAAGTCTTGATGTCGATTCTTTTACGAAAATTGTAAAAATATCATCTTTAGCCAAGAAAGGAAATTAGATGTTTGGTCTTCTATTAGCAATTCATGTTTTGGTGGGCATTTTGCTCGTAATTATTATCCTCATGCAATCTGGCCGCGGAGGCGGATTAACCGAGACTTTCTCGGGAGTAGAATCAATATTCGGGACAAAAACCAACACATTTCTTACCCGTGGCACAGCTGTCTTAGCCGTTATATTCCTGCTTACCAGTTTGAGCCTCACATATCTATCCAAAAAGAAGGGCGAGTCATTGTTGCAGAATGAAACTTCTTCAAAAAGTCCATCTAAAACTACGGCGGCTCCTCTTGTAGAAACAAAGACAGTACCAGAGCCTTTAAAACAAAGCCCCGAAACGCCAAAAACGGCTCAAGAAACAACGACATCAACTCTGCCTACAACGACTGTCGTAAATGAAACTGCGGCACCAACACAACCAACACCTCAAAACATTGAAAATACAGAGCAAGCAACTAAACAAGAATAAATTTTACGCTCTCAGTATCTTAAAAAAACTACCTCTGATAACGGTAGTTTTTTTATTTTTATCCATTCCCTTAGATGCCGATAATCAAATCAATCAATACGGAGGACAAATTGTTCTTGCCACCACATCCGATCCGCGCTCCTTTAATCCTATTTTGGCAAAAGAAACATCCACTACAGCAATCACAGGAATCATTTTCGAAGGCCTAACGCGCACTAACGGAGAGACATTGGAAATTGAGCCGAATTTAGCAAAAAGCTGGGAGGTAAAACAGGACGGCTTGAACTGGGTTTTTCATTTAAGGGATGATGTCTTTTGGACTAATGGCAAGAAATTCACCGCCGACGATGTAATATTTACTTTTAACGAACTTATCTATAATCCCAATATCCCGAACTCATCGCGCGACATTTTTACTATAGAAGGCAAGGAATTTAAGCTAAAGAAAATTGATGATTACACCGTTGAATTTATTTTACCGGTAAAATTCGCTCCTTTCTTAAGGGGCATGTCGCAGGAAATTCTCCCCAAACACATTCTGGAAAAATCCGTTAGAGAAAACAAATTTAGCTTTACATGGGGCACAGATACCCTGCCTAAAGATATAATCGGGACCGGCCCGTACAAACTAAAGTTATACCAGCCAGGAGAAAGAATCGTCTTGGAAAGAAACCCTAAATACTGGAGAAAATCAAAAGAAGGGAATAGGCTGCCGTATATTGAAAGAATCATTTATTTGATTGTGCAGAATCAAGATACTGACTTATTAAAATTCCAAGATGGGGAAGTAGATTATTACGGATTAAGGGGCAGCGACTATCCTCTACTAAAACCTAAAGAAAAATCAAATAATTTTACCATTTACGACACAGGGGCATCTTTTGGAAGCAACTTCTTAGTATTCAATCAAAATACCTCAATAAATCCCAAAACCAAAAAAACATATGCAGATAAAAATAAACTTTCATGGTTTCTAAACAAAGATTTTCGTAGAGCTATCGCGCACGCAATAGACAAAGAGAAGATTGTCGAGATTTTGATGAATGGCTTAGGCTATGAGCAAGACTCAGCAATGAGCCCCAGTAGCGGGTATTTTTATAATCCAAGCGTCTCAAAATATGAATATGATTTAGATAACGCAAGGCAAATCCTAAAAAATGCCGGCTTCTTTGATAGGGATAAAGACGGCATTATCGAAGACAAAAATGGCAATAAGATCGAGTTTAATCTTTATACAAATTCCGGAAGTACCGAACGTATCCAGATTGCCGGTATTATAAGGAAAGACCTGCAAAGCCTGGGAATGAAGGTGAATTTCATGGCTTTAGAGTTTAACAATCTAGTCAGCAAGCTTACTGCTACTTTTGATTGGGACGCGATAATCATCGGATTGACCGGAGGAATTGAACCGCACTTTGGCAAAAATGTCTGGGATTCATCTGGCCAGCTGCATATGTGGTATCCTAAACAGGATAAACCAGCAACCGAATGGGAAAAAAGAGTCGATGAGATTTTTAATCAAGGGGTCCAGGAATTAAACGAAAAAAAGAGAAAGTTGCTCTACGATGAATGGCAAGTAATCATATCGGATGAGCTGCCGGTTATTTATACGGTTTTACCGGCATCGATTTTTGCCGTGAGAAATAAATTCGAAAATCTAAAACCCACTCCTTACGGCGGAGCATTCCATAACCTCGAGGAAATCTATATAAAGGAAAAATTTAAGAAATGATAAATTATATCTTAAGACGCATATTAATCGCTATGCCATTACTTTTAGTAATGTCTCTTGTGACTTTTCTGGCGATTAATCTTGCGCCGGGAAACTTTTTTGACAGCTTAAGGTTAGATCCGCAATTCTCCGAGGAAACAATCAAGCATTATGAATCCCTGTACCATCTGGATAAGCCTGTTATTGCCCAATATTTCTATTGGCTAAAGAATTTGTTAAAGCTTGATTTCGGCTATTCATTCTTTTACAACTGCCCGGTCAAAAAGATTATTGCCGGCAGACTATTAAATACTTTGCTCCTTTCGGTAGTAAGCCTTTTCTTTACCTGGATTATAGCCATACCTTTAGGTATTATCGCTGCGGTTAACCGTAATAAATTTGTTGACAGGTTCTTTTCCTTAATCTCTTTCGTTGGATTATCTAT
>VGKH01000076.1 GCA_016867135.1 Candidatus Omnitrophota bacterium | reverse complement strand
CTCAGGTGCAAGTGCCATAGGTATTGGCACAGCAAACTTTATAAACCCCAAAGCATCATTAGAAATACTTAGCGGAATTAAGAAATATATGGTAAAAAATGAGATCAAAGATATTAAAAAATTAACAGGTTCTCTAAAATGTCAAAAGAAAAGCTTATAGTCGCCTTAGATACAGGTGATTTAAAAAAGGCGAGGTGCATTGTTAACGAACTTTCAGGCATCGTCAAAATATTCAAAGTAGGAAGTCAGCTCTTTGCCAGATATGGACCAAAGGCAGTTGATATGGTTAATAAGAGAAATTGCAAGGTTTTTCTGGACTTAAAATTTCACGATATACCAAATACTGTAAAAAGTGCGGTTGAGTCAGCCAAAGAGCTAGGAGTTTTTATGCTCACCCTTCATACCCTTGGTGGAAAGGAGATGTTAAAAGCCGCCTCAGGCGTTCCAAAAAGACCTAAATTAGTCGGTGTTACCGTGCTTACTAGTTTGAATAATGAGGACTTATCATATTTAGGAATAAATAGAGGCGTAGAAGATGAGGTTTTAGAGTTGGCAAGGCTTGCCAAGGAGTCAGAGCTTGATGGAGCGGTGTGTTCTCCAAAAGAGATAGCGCTGATTAGAAAAAAAATGGGCAAAGATTTTATAATAGTTGCGCCTGGGATAAGGCTTATAGGTGAAAAAACCTCTGACCAGAAAAGGGTTTTAACTCCAAAGGAGGCAATAAAACTCGGCGCAGATTACATAGTTGTAGGAAGGCCAATTTTTGAGGCAAAAGAGCCGATAAAAGCGGCAGAGGAGATAGTAAAAGAAATAAGTGACGAGTAACCAGTAGCGAGTAACACGTAATGAATAAAAAAAATATATTAAATATTTTCAATAAAACCAATGCGCTTTTAACAGGGCATTTTAAGTTATCAAGCGGGCTTCATAGCGAAAAGTATCTTCAATGTGCGCTTGTTTTACAATATCCGAAATATGCAAAACTTTTGTGCTCCGAACTTGCTAAAAAATTTGAGAAGGAAAAACCTACAGTTGTTGCAGGTCCGGCGCTCGGAGGGATAATTGTTTCCTATGAAGTGGCAAGGGCATTAAAGTGTCGCTCCATATTTGCTGAAAGAGAAGAAGGGAGACTGACATTTAGACGAAATTTTTCAGTAGATAAAAGCGACAGGGTTTTAGTTGTAGAGGATGTAGTTACAACAGGTCTTTCAACAAAAGAACTTATCACCTTAATTAAAGATGCAGGCACAAAGCTTGTGGGTGTTGGCTCAATAGTTGACCGCTCGAACTCTAAAATTGATTTTGGCGCAAGATTCAAAAGTCTTATAAAGATAAAAATTGATACCTATTCTGAAAATAACTGCCCGCTTTGTAAACAGGATATTCCACTTGTTAAGCCCGGAAGTAGAAAATAAACTGTTCTCTTTAGTTGGTTAGACCCGCCGCCGACAACCACTACCTAAACAGCGGGTAGGATTGAAATAACTATGGTGTGGGCAAAGCAAGCAGATGATAGAATAGCGAGGTCATAACGAAGCAATCAATATTAAAATAAGATGTATCTATACACTTTTAAGCTATAAGTTGTAAGAAAGTATATTCTCATATTCTTAAGAATATGAGAATAGTTGGATAGCGAGGATGCGGGATATTTAGTTCAGTTTATACGAGAGAATTTTAATCCCTCGCAGAAATCCCCGGGTTTTGATTCGACTACGCTCACCATCCCGAGCATAAGCGAGGGATAGCCCAAGGATGAATACTATATTACTTTTTCTGCTCAGGAGGGAGCCACGGACTTTAGTCCGGGAGGACTCCACTTTATTAAAAATATGAAGATAAAGGAAATACCAAAGGTTGAAAGACCGAGAGAGAAACTGATTAGATATAGCTCTAATAGACTTTCCAATTCAGAACTTTTAGCAATTATTTTAAGGTCCGGTAAAAAAGGCGAAAATGTAATTGATTTAGCAAATAGGATTCTGAGGAAGTATAAGGCAGAAAACCTACCAAATTTAACTTATCAAGAACTTAAAGATTTCTCTGGTCTTGGTCCAGCAAAGGCTTGTGAGATTATCGCCTGTTTTGAGTTAGGTAAAAGGTTGCTAAAAGGAAAGGTTGCTGAGCTTTACTTAAAACCAGAGGATGTATGGAAGGAATTAAAGGATATAAGAGAACATAAGAAAGAGCATTTTATTATTTTTTACTTAGATAGCCGTAATCAAGAAATTAAAAGAGAAATTATTTCCGTTGGCTCGCTTAATGCAAATTTAGTCCATCCTCGAGAAGTTTTTGAGCCAGCGGTAAAAAATTTAGCTGCTCAGGTTATTTTAGCGCACAATCATCCCTCCGGAGACCCTGAACCGTCTGAAGATGACTTAGAGATTAATAAAAGATTAGCCGAAGCCGGCAAGATATTGGGGATAGATGTAATAGACCATATTATCGTAAGCAAGGGCAGTTATTTAAGTTTTAAAGAAAAAGGTTTATTATAGTTATGACAAGAGAAGAACTTTCTTTAATTCTTCAAGAAGGCGAAGGTTACAGGATAGAATTCAAAGAGTCTTTATCTGGTCTTGATAAGGAACTTGTCGCCTTTGCGAATTCATCAGGCGGTAGGATAATGCTTGGCATTACCGATGACAAGAAAGTAAAAAGGGTTCAGGTAACAGACGCCCTTAAATCCCAGATTCAAGATATCGCCAATAATTGCCAACCAGCAGTAAAAATCTTATTTGAGGCAGTTGATAGAATACTGGTAATTGAGGTAAGAGAAGGAGATGATAAACCGTATAAATGTTCCTCAGGATTTTATACGCGGGTCGGGCCAAATTCCCAGAAACTAAACCGCGATGAGATTATAGATTTTTTTAAATCCGAAGGGAAAATAAGATTTGACGAATTAATAAACCTTAAATTTGATTTTGATGCGCATTTTGACCAACAGAAACTGGAAAGATTCCTGCGCCTTGCCGGAATTTCAAATATTCTTGATACCCCTTCTACTCTTGTAAATCTCGGAGTTGCCGAGAAACAGGAAGGCAAAGTTATCTTTAATAATGCCGGCATACTTTTCTTTGCTAAAAACCTCGCCGATATTTACCGCCATACCACGGTTACCTGTGTTTTATTTAAAGGAAAAGAAAAATTTGAGGTTTTAGACAGAAAAGATTTTAATGAAGATATCGTCACTAATATTGAAGATACAATGAATTTCTTGAAAAAACACATTCCTGTAAGATATGAAATGACCGGCGGCCCCAGACGCAAAGAGGTGCCGGAAATTCCTTTTGACGCCTTGCGGGAAGCAGTCATCAATGCGATAACCCACAGGGATTATTTTGAGAAAGGCTCAAATGTGATGGTTGAGATGTTTGACGATAGAATAGAGATTTATAACTTCGGCGGTCTTCCCAAGGGGCTAAAACCCGAGGAATTCGGCACAAAGAGCGTTTTGCGTAATCCCACCATCGCGGATTTGCTTAACAGGGCAGAATATATTGAAAAGATGGGCACCGGCATAAGGAAAATTCACCGGCTTATGTCCGAAGCAAGGCTTAAACCTCCTAAGTTTGAGTTTGGAAATTTCTTTACCGTAATTTTTACGCGGCCCAAATCTTCTAAAAAAATCCTTCCACCACGAAAAACTGTGGAGAAAACTGTGGAGAAAACTGTGGAGAAAGTTTTAGGATTGATTAAAGAGAACCCTAAAATTACCCAGCAAGAAATTATGAGAAGAACAGGGTTAACCCGCAGGGGTGTTGAGTGGAATCTGATGAGGCTAAAAAAAGAAAAATTAATCCGCCGCATTGGCCCGGATAAGGGCGGCCGCTGGGAGGTTCTTAAAGGTTGCAGAAAGCGAAAAACTCGCCCTTGAGAGTGAGTAAGCGTGTATGAACAAGTCTGAAATCGCTTTTAGTATAGTTTTTATTATTCAAGTAAAATATGGGGGTTTTT
>VGKH01000075.1 GCA_016867135.1 Candidatus Omnitrophota bacterium | reverse complement strand
TTGTCACAAATTACCAGTGTTAAAATAAAAAGAGGTTTTTGATATGAGAATTGCAGTAGATGCTATGGGGGGAGATTATGCTCCTCGTGCCATTGTAGAGGGCGCGGTTGCTGCTGCCAAAGAATATGATGTAGACGTCATCTTGGTCGGCAAGAAGCAGGCGATAGAAACTGAATTAAAGAGATACAAAAAGGTATCCAAAAGAGTTATCATTGAAGATGCCTCGGAGATTATCGGGATGGATGAGTCTGCGGCAACGAGCGTGCGAAGAAAAAGAGATTCTTCCATCGTCAAGGCCATTGAAATGATTAAAGAAGGCAGAGCCGATGCCATGGTCAGCGCCGGGAATACCGGAGCAGTCGTCTGCGCTGCCAGTTTAGGGATGGGGCTCCTGCCGGGAATAGAGCGTCCGGGGATTGCAATCGTTACTCCTTCTTTGGCCGGAAGATCTTTATTGGTTGATGTGGGAGCGAATATCAACCCCAAGCCAATACATCTACAGCAATACGCTGTAATGGCCACGGCATATTTTCGTAACGTTTTGAATATCCCAAATCCCCGCGTAGGTCTTTTAAATATCGGCGAAGAGGAAACCAAGGGGCCCGACTATGTTAAAGAGACATATGCGTTTCTAGAAAAAGCCAAGATTAACTTCGTGGGTAATGTTGAAGGCAAAGATATCTTTAGCGGAAAATGCGATTGCGTGGTCTGCGATGGATTCGTGGGCAATATCGCGTTAAAAATAGCAGAAGGATTAGCTGAAGTAATCGCAGAGTTCTTAAAGCGGCAGATATATAGTAATATTTGGAGTAAGCTCGGCGCGCTTCTGATGATGAGGGGTTTCAAGCGCTTCAGGAAGCAAATGGATTATTCAGAATACGGAGGGGCTTTGCTTTTAGGTGTTAATGGTATTGTCATTATTGGCCACGGCCGTTCCAGTGCCAAAGCCATAAAAAACGCAATTCGCGTAGCCAATGAAGAGCTCGAGAAAAATGTTAATGCGAAGATTATTGAGGAAATAAAAGCGCTATGACAAAGAACGTCGGTATTATTGGTTTGGGTATATACGTTCCTGAGAAAAAACTCACCAATCAGGACCTAGAAAAGATGGTTGATACTTCCGATGAATGGATTACTACCCGCACCGGTATAAAGGAAAGAAGAATTGCCGATAAATCCCAGGCTGCAAGTGACTTGGCAATCAATGCGGCCAAGGATGCTTTAGCCCAGGCAAAATTAGATCCAAAAGATTTAGATTTGATCATTGTTGCCACCGTAACCCCGGATACACAGTTTCCTTCCACTGCCTGCTGGGTGCAAAAGGCGTTAGGCGCAAAAAAGGCCGCAAGTTTTGATATTTCTGCTGCTTGCGCCGGATATATCTACGGCATAACCATTGCACAGCAATTCATCGCCAACGGCGTTTATAAAAATGCTTTAGTCATCGGTACTGAAGTTTTATCCAGGATTACCGATTGGACAGATAGAAGTACCTGCGTTCTTTTCGGAGACGGATCAGGCGCTTGCGTATTGGCTCCTGTCCAAGAAGGCGGAATACTTTCTACCTATCTAGCCAGCAACGGAGAATTAGGAGATTTATTACTTCTTCCTGCCGGCGGCTCAAGGAATCCCGCAACTCATCAAACCGTAGATGAGAAGATGCATACCATAAAGATGCGGGGCAACGAACTATTTAAGCACGCCGTCAAACTTTTAGGAGAAGCTACAAAGATTGCCTTGGAGAAGGTCGGCCTTAGCTGGAAAGACATTGACTGCGTTATTCCTCACCAAGCCAATATCCGCATACTTTTGGCCATGGCAAAAAGAATCGGCGTTCCCGAAGATAAGATTTATATGAATATCGCCCGCTATGGCAATATGTCTTCTGCCTCAACCGCAACCGCGCTTACCGAAGCATTTCGAGATGGAAAAATTAAAAAAGGCGATATTGTAGTTTTGGTTGCTTTTGGCGGAGGTTTTGTCTGGGGCTCAATAGTTATAAAGTGGTAAATAAAAAGCTAAGTCAAAAGTCAAAAGGAAAAAGGCAAAACTACAATTTAAAAGTTAAAAGTTTAAGACTTTTTAATTTTAACTTGTGCTTTTACCTTTTTACTTCTCACTTTTAACTTTATCTATGAAAAACGTCGCATATATATTCCCCGGTCAAGGCTCGCAGTATGTTGGCATGGGAAAAGAACTCTATAAAAATTCCCCTCAAGCCCAATCCATATTTGATAAAGCCGATAAAGTCCTGGGGTTTAGTTTAACCAAGCTTTGTTTTGATGGCCCGCAGAAAGAGCTAAGAGCAACTATCAATTGCCAGCCAGCCATTTTTACTTTAAGCATTGCAAGCCTAGAAGCCTTTAAAAGTAATCCTAAATCCAAAAATCTAAAACCAAAATTCATGGCAGGATTAAGCCTGGGCGAATATTCGGCTTTGGTGGCGTCAGGGGTTTTTAGTTTTGAAGATGGCCTGAAAATCGTCAGGCAGCGAGCAGAGTATATGGAAGAGGATGCAAAGTCAACTCCCGGGAAGATGGCTGCGGTTTTAGGTATGGATATTGAAAAGGTAAAAGCGGTCTGCAAAGATTGCCAAACCTATGTCGCCAACCTGAATTGCCCGGGACAGGTGGTGGTTTCGGGAAAATCCGCGGATATCGATAAAACCGTGGAGGCAGTTAAATCCCAAGGCTCAAAGGCAGTAGTCTTAGAGGTTAGCGGAGCATTCCATTCCTATTATATGAATCCTGCTGGAAATAAATTATCCGCATTATTGGATAAAGTTAAGATCAATCTTCCGCAAGTCCCCGTCGTAAGTAATGTCACTGCCAAGCCAGAAGCCACAGTTGATGAAATAAAGGCCAACCTTGTCCGACAAGTCAGCTCATCCGTGCTTTGGGAAGAATCAGCACGCTACATGGCAGCTCAAGGGATAAGAGAGTTTTTAGAAATCGGACCCGGACAAGTCTTAAAAGGCATGCTTAGGCGCATCGATGCAGATCTTAAAGTCTATAACCTAGAAAAACCCCAGGATATAGAAAACCTACCTCTGTAAATACAGAGAAATCTCAAATCCAAATACTACAAAATCCCAAATAAACCCCAAAACCCAAATCCTAAACTGATTTTTGGATTTGGAAATTTGGATTTGTTTGGTAGTATTGGTAGTATTTGAAATTGGGATTTATTAATTCCTGAAGTAAAAAACATTGACAACCACAACGGATTATTATATATTAAGATAACACAACTTGGCTTAGTTTGGCATATGATAATATACGTTTTATTGTAATTTAGAAGATTTTCTTAAAATTTCAAGGAGGTAATTTTATGGTAAACAAAACCAAAGAGATTATGGATTTAAGGGACGTGGCAGCATATCTGAGTGTTCATCCGGCGACGATCTACAAATATGCGCGGGAGGGCAAGATCCCTGCTTTTAAATTCGGCTCGGACTGGCGGTTTCATCGTAAGATGATTGATGAGTGGATTTCGGAGAAGGTCAGGTATAATTCGCAGAAGAGTGAACGCAGGAAGGAATGAGAAATAATTTGACCACGGTCCATGGTCCACAGTCCATGGTCGACAGAAGGAAAATATGAGTTTTAAGTTTGAAAAGTTGGAAGTGTGGAAAAAGGCAATAGATTTTAGTGCCAGCATAAATGATTTAACGAAGGATTTTCCTAAGGAGGAATTATATATTCTATCTAGTCAGATAAAAAGAGCGGCTGATTCGATTGCGCTAAATATCGCAGAAGGTTCAACTGGGCAAAGTAATGCAGAATTTAGGCAATTTATAGGATATGCGATTAGATCGGCTATTGAAGTTGTTTCCTGCTTACATTTAGGCCTAAAGAGAAAGATAATCGAAAGTGATAAATTTCAACTTTTATATTCAGAAGCTGAAACGATTATAAGAATGTTGCAAAAACTAAGATTATATTTGAAGCAATGAGATCTATGGACTATTGGCTGTCGACTGTGGACTAACATCATTATGGGGGATAGCGTGAAGAACAAAAGAAGAGTAGTCATCACCGGCTTAGGCA
>VGKH01000074.1 GCA_016867135.1 Candidatus Omnitrophota bacterium | reverse complement strand
GGTTGGCATATATTGTGATATTAAATCCTAAGGGGTTGGCAATACCTCTTCTAAATGCCCAGGCGAGCCTGCCGCACTTTGGACCGGCATACTGGGGCTGTTCTGAACGGTCATCTTTATAAGTTAATATGGGTGGCTTGGGATTGGGAGTATCTTTATCCCCCACCACAGTCATCATAAATAATAAAGGAAGGCTAATAAAGCTGGATATGAATCCGAAGATATCAAATGGGAAGAGGCAAAAGGAACTATCCCCGTCCTGCCTATCGCTTCTATTCCGCAATAAGTCTGCTATGGATACCATTCCGAAAAATGGCATCAAACCAAATGATAATGTCAAAGCGGCCGCTGCGACTAAAAGGAATCCCCCACCAGCCACGGAGAGGTCAGATCCCTTTATGAATCTCGAAAGACTCTGTCGCAGCGGCCGAACTAAATTTTGCATTTTGCATTTTGCATTTTGCATTTTCAATGATAGCGCTTTCTTAAAATCAAAAATAAAAACGGGCTGATTAATAGACACTTGATTAATGAACCGATAAATATCGCCGCGTTTGTAAAAAGCTGCAACAATTTCCACTATAGCTGCAAAAATATTCGTCGAACCTAAAATTATAAGAATAATGGACAGGACGGGAACGGAAACGATACTAGCTAAAACCAAGGAAAGAGAACCGAAGAGAATATTCGCTATAGCGCCAAAAAGCAATGGGCTACCGCGGATGCCATTAACTTCGCCTGAATAGAAAGTTCCTTTTTTGGTATATTCTGGCATCTGACCAAAAAACTTCGCAGAAAGAACATGGCCAATAAATTCATGTATAAAAGTTGTCGCACTCAAAGCAAGTAACCAAGTGAGGATTCGATTTACTTTAGGATAAGCATCTTTAAGCATGTGGGTGGCGAACATGCCGGATGTTTCTAACATCGGACCTAAGATGGCCTTAAATTCTTCATCCAACCAAGATAATTCTTCCATTTTTATATATCCTCTACGCAAAAGGTTCACGATAAGCCAACCTATCTCGGTCTTGGATTCCTCAGTCAAAAGGTTTAAGGAAACTGTACCCGGATTCCTAAAAGGTATTTCACCTTTATCGAAAGTTAGAAGTACAGGAAGTAATAGTATATGTGGCTCAATCCCGCTGACCTTACCTGAATCGAAAATATCAATTAATTCGGTAGCTCTCCTTTGATGGCAATATTGATAAGCTTCTAAATCTACTCTGTGCCTCTTTAACGTGCGCTCTGTCAACTCTATTACTTCGTAGCAGGGAGAGAATTGAGTAGCCACACCCGGATCAGCAGCGAAACACGTGATTCCATGAGGACTACCAAACCGACCTTGTCTTTTCAAGGCAATAATAACGGTGCCCTGGCAGCAGCCATGATAACGTATTGGAGCACCGCTTTTACTACTACTGCCATCCTCTGTCATTGCCATTGGGGCAGCGGTAACGCCTAGTAAAGGCTTTTTTCTGTTTTGGTATCTTAGTGCAACTGAAGTTACCTCTGGAGTCGCCGAGGGGTCAATCCGGCTATATGCCGGAACTCGGCGATTCCAGATAGTAACAAAATAGGCAATTGCAGCCGCCACGGTGGCCGCAACCGCCCAACTACCAATCGATGAAGACGCAATATCACCCGACGCAGCAAAGGCATCTGTAGCTAAGAAGATGCCGGCTGCAGTTAAGATAAGAGTTCTAAGTTTGGAAACTTTCCCTGAATTCTTCGGCGAACTGTCGCGCCATAATGCACGAACAAAACCAATCGCCAGCACAACAGGAATCAAAGCCATAACTATTATCAATAAAATATCAAACTGAGAAATTGTATTAACGATATCCCCGTTCTGGATATAGTCTATAACAGGGAAGGCATTCGCATCTTCCGTTGATAATAATCCAAACGCAAGTAAAACTACTCCGGTAATCTTTCCAAGCAGCTCCTGGATATTAGCCATTCTGCGTTTTGCAGTGGCACTCAATCTGCCGTTGCAAAGTTCATTTTGCTGCCGGATAGTTCTTAAAGACGCCCTTAATATCGGGACCACCGCTGGGCCCATTGCCTTCATCTTGGCAAAAGCACTTCTTACTATTCTGGGGTCGCTTGAACCAAGTTCTCTAAGCGTATTGTTATAGGCATGGTGGTCAATTCTATCTTTGGAAGGCTTTTCGGGTTGCGTCTCTCCTTTTGAACCCGCTTCTCGTATCGCAGCTATCTCCTGAGCGATGGCTTCGGAATCTAAAATCTTCTCGCAAAGGCGAGATGCCAACTCCGCCTGCTGGCTTTCGTCTGTTAAAACAAAGGCTACTAGCTCTAAAATAATATCTTCTAACGCCGAGCATTCATCTTTTACTAATAAACTCAATGATGATTTGCATACATTTCCATCAATTGCAGCAGCTTTTGTGCCTTGCAACTTCTGGCTGAGTTTTTCGACGATCTCTTGGCGTTTAGCTTGCGCTTTTTCCAATAACTCTGCGGCTTGTGCGATTCTTGTAAACCAATCGCCTTCAGGATAAACACCGTTCTTGTTATTCGAATCTAAGACGATAAAGTTTGCTCTGAGATATTCGGGATTTTCCACTAACCAGGCAAGCGTATCTTGATCGCTCTGTTCCTGGTTAAATCCAAGCGCGTATCTTAATTCTTTTCTTAAAGCTGTAGTGATGACTTTTGCGGCGTCTTCGGCAGTAACTTTAAATAGGCTGGCTAATGTTTGGTCGGATTCTACAAATATAGGATAAAGACTAATTTCATTTGTTTCGGGATCAAATTCTGAGATAATTCTTGCGTTGCCTGCTCCTTCGACTTCTATACTGCTTGTTTCAGGAGTAATCCGGATGATGAACTCTGGAGGCGCATGAGCCAGATACGCGCGGGCCGCCTCTAATCTTAATCTTAAATTTTCTTTCTGCTCGGCAGTTAGATTACCTTCCAAAACCTCTATTTCAATAGCTTCCGCGCCTAATATCGCTCGGACTTTCACCGGCCTAAATTGTTCAAACTTAATCTGCGGATTTATGGCGACAGGAAGATGCTGGGATGAACCTTGATTCTGCGCATCCTCTCTGAAGCTCTTAACCAATTTTTGCGTCCATTTCATCGCCTGCTCCTGGTCAGCATATCCGGGGGCAGTAGCAACTACAAAAGCACCGAAGGAAATCCCGAGGTCTACGAGAAATTCTACTAACCTTTCTGCCTTCTGGTCAAAAGTATTATCGTACTTACTTTCTCCCCGGGTAACATAGTCCCATTCCAGGCTGCCGATAAGCTGGCCTCGGGAAAATCCCTGAGATTGCAAAAAGCCATTCAATTTACTTTGTGGAATTTCTATAATCGTAAACTCTCCTACTATTTCTTCTCCCGGCTGAGCTGTCCTCTTAGCCAAATCAGCATCATCAAGCACGGATAGATATCTATATTTTTCTGCATTATAGAGAATCTTATAATGATAACGTTCGATATCGCCCTCGTCATCGGCTCTTACCTGAATTATCAATGTGATAAAACCGGTCAATAGAGACGGCGTAATAAAGCTATTTATTGCCCCGATAGGATTGCTGTCCATTTGGCTATCAAAACTTCTTGCTAATCTTAGGATATCCGCAAAATCCATTTGCTGTGATAAAACCCTGCCATCACTTACCCAATTTCCATCGGAATGATGGTCAAAGCGCAATAAAACATTGCCGCGAGGCCTTAAGCTTCCGATTTTGCCGGCAAGATGAACGCAAAGCAGTTCTTCAGAGTGGTTGTCAATTAAGAATGTATTGCCTAAACTCCCAAGAGAAGGTATAAATACGCTGTTTTCTAAACCTCTAAATGATTCGCCTACGTCGAATCTGATGCGGGATGAAGGAGAAATGCTTAAAGCTTCTTCGTCTCCTAAAATAAGGCGAGGATACATTCCCATGCGCATACTGCCATCTGCACTTTCTCGGAAGAATCCTAAGTAATTCCCGCTGTCCGCGTCTGGACTGATACTGTTATGCGTAGAAAAATCATATTGCATATCCAGCCAACGACGCTGAAATTCAATATCATGAGGAACAGATGCATGCTCAGGAACCAACTCATCCCTTACCGCTCTAAAGCCAAGTTTAGCAAAGAAGGCTTCAGCGCCTGTATCTTTTGGTTTTTCTCTATCTTCAACTGCCAGGTTTGTATGCATAACTGAATCTACGTCTTGGGCAATAAAATAGCGCGCCCCTCTTATTTTTGCTACGGCCAGGCTAAGCCTA
>VGKH01000073.1 GCA_016867135.1 Candidatus Omnitrophota bacterium | reverse complement strand
GTGGTTCCAGTCATTTTATCATCCATTTACCGCAGAAAAGAAAATGCTTGTTCCTTTCTTTGCTGTACGCCAGGAATTCGACGATAATATTTACTTGACAAGACATGACGCAACAAATGACTGGATTACCAATCTTCAGGCTGGATTAGTTTTTCAGCCCAATTTAGGAAAGAATAAATTCGTTCTTGATTACCTCGGAGATTTCAATTTATTTAGTGACCATACTAGCCAAAATAACGACAACCATACTATCACCACCGGGTTGCAGCTGAATTTTAATAAATCACATCTGGATATAGTCAATGTCTTTCGTGATTTTTCCGATCGTTCCGGGTCAGAAGATGTCAGCCGCATAGACAGGACCTCAGAATCTGTCTGGCCAAGCTTCACGTTCAACTTTGCAAAAATGGACCTTTTAATAGGATATAATTACCGATTAGAGAAATATAATTCCAATGATGCCATCGGCACTTTCGAGGGAAGAAATCTGACCTATAAAAACTTAGACCGGGAAGAGCAGGTATACACGGTAGAGGCGGCCTTGAAGCTATGGCCAAAGACAGCGCTTCTTGTCTCAGTGGATTCCGGAACTATAGATCATCGTGTCGAAAACGGAAAGCCAGACTCAAATTATTATGATGTTCTAACTGGCTTGAGAGGTTCTCCAACCGGAAAAAGCACTGTAGAGGCCAAGATAGGTTTCCGCGGCCAGGATTACGATAATTACGGAGAAGATTATAAAAACTTAATTTTTTCCGGAAGCTGGTTAGAGAAATTTTCAGAGCGCGATTCTCTGCGTCTTGATTTCAGCAGGACAACTAACGACAGCACCTTCACGGATAATGGTTATTACGTCAATACTTTCATCGGTGGGAATTTCAAGCATGATTTTAGCGAAAAACTTTCCGGCAAAGTAGGATGTTCCTTGGAGTTTAATAATTATCCTACAGAGGTCAGCCTGGATAACATGACGGAAGAGAACAGAGAAGATGTGTTTTGGTCGCCAGCAATTGGTTTAGAATATAAGATTTCTAAATATTTTGTAGCTGACTTAAAATTCAATTATATAAAGAGAGACTCTAATTTCTCGCGCTACGACTATCAAGATAATCGTATAAGCGCTGGTCTTAAAGGCAGCTTTTAATCGTTTATAATCTTGAAAAAATAAGCCACTGAAGGGTCAGTCAGAGAGGTTCGACTTCAGTGGTTTTATTTTCTAAATTATAAAACCAAAAAGACAAATAATGCAACGTAAAACAAGTTTAATTATAATACTTTTGTTCTGCCTTGCGAACTTGGCATTAGCTATTCCTTCCTTTGCCAAAGAGGCAGAATCTGAATATCGCCTCCAGACTGAAGATTTGTTGAAAATTACGGTCTATGAGCAGCCGGATTTGGATATCACGGCCAGGATTACTTCTAACGGCGAAATCTCCTTTCCATTAATAGGCAATGTAATGGCTTCCGGTTTAACCGTAACTGAATTGAAGCTTAAGATAGAGGAGCTTCTAAGGCAAGATTACCTTGTTAATCCTCAGGTCCAGATATTTATTGAGGGAAGTAACGCCAAGCAGATTTCTGTGTTGGGAGCAGTCAAAAAGCCGGGGAAATACGATATGTATCCCCAGCGCGAGACTACAGTTTTGGAAGCAATTGCCATGGCAGAAGGTTTTAGCCCTACAGCCAGCATAAACGGCACTCGGATAATCCGCAAAGAGAAAGATAATGAAATCACTATTCCCATTAAGGTAACCGATATAACTAAAAGGGGCAAGAAAGAAAAAGATTTACCTTTAAAACCCGGCGATATCGTCTTTGTGCCGGAGAGTTTCTTTTAAATGAAGCCCAGACTTACGGAGCGCGAGCGAACGTAAGTCTGTAGGCTGAATTTATCCCGCCCTTTTGGCGGAGGCGGGAATTGTATTGGATTCGCCAAAAGGGCGGGATCTAGTTTGCCCGTAACAAAGGATTTGGTAAGACTTATATGGAACAGCACCAACCAGAATTCAATTTAAGCGAATACCTGCATATTATTAAAAGCCGCAAGGAAATTATCGCCATATTTTTCTTAGTAACCGTATTTGTAGTTACCGTCGGTAGCTTCTTGATGAGGCCGGTTTACCGCGCCACGGTTACCTTACTAGTTGATTTAGAGAGCCCTAATGTGCTTAATGCAAGCGATTCCTCTATGGCTTTAGGCACCACGAATTATTATACCTACAAAGAATATCTCCAGAGCCAGAAAGAGATTGTTAAAAGTCGCAATATCGCCCGCCAGGTATTGGATGAATTCAAATTGGCCGAGACTAAAGAATACCTTCGCGCCAAAGATCCGATAAAGAAATTCCTCAAAGACGTTAATGTCGAGACTATACGCGATACCCGTTTAATGAACCTATCGGTAGATAATAAAAACGCAAAGTTGGCAGCTGAAATTGCCAATCGTCTTGCTGAAATATATGTTGACCGTAATCTCGCCTATATAGCAAAAAGCGAGATTATAAACCTGCATAAGAACGAATATCTAAAACTACAGGCGAAGCTTTCCGAATATAGCAAAGTTTATAAGGATAAACATCCTAAAATGATTCGGCTTAAAGAAGAGATTGCTCAGTTAGCGAGTTTGGTTAAAGAGGAACAGGAAAAAGCCGCTGGAGCAAGATTTTCCTTTCCAAGTGGCGAAATGGATGTTTCTAGCGCTTTTCTTTCCGGATTAAAGGCAAATAATATTACAATTCAGGACGCGGCAGATGTTCCGACTTCTCCGATAAAGCCAAAGAAGCGTTTAAATATTCTTATGTCTTTGTTTGTCGGGCTTTTTGGCGGGATAGGGTTAGCATTCTTTTTGGAATACTTAGAGGGTACGGTAAAAGGTATCGACGACGTAGATAGATTGGTCAAATGGCCGTTTTTAGGTAATGTGCCAAGAATTAACGACGCAGGCAAAGAAACCACAGAGGTACAACGCGATCTTTTCGTCCATTCCAATCCTCTGGATCCGGTGTCCGAGGCTTATCGGGCAATTCGTACTAGCGTGTCTTTTTCATCTACCGAAGAGCATCCTTTAAAAAGTATTATTATTACAAGTCCCGGTCCGCAGGAAGGTAAAACCACTTCGCTTTGTAATCTCGGTATTGCTATGGCTCAGAACCAGCGAAAGGTCCTTTTGGTGGATGCCGATATGCGTAAGCCCCGGCTTCACGAAATTTTCAAAAATAAAAACAATGTCGGTTTGAGTACTTATCTTTCCGGACAAGCTGGAATTGATGAACTGGCGCAGAAAACCGAGATTGATAATTTGTTTTTAGTTACCGGCGGGCCTTTCCCGCCTAATCCTTCGGAATTATTATCCAGCCACAAAATGAAGGAATTTATTGATGCCTCAAAGAAAAAATTCGATTTTATCCTGGTTGATACGCCGCCAATCGCCGTTGTTACCGATGCAGCCATACTTTCTGGGGCGCTTGATGGCACGATTATTGTCCTGCAAAGCGGCAAAACTAGTATACGGGCATTACCCTGGGTAGACCAGACGCTAAAAGATGCCAGAGGCAGGATAGTCGGCGTTCTGATTAATCAGATTTCCCCGGAACTTACTAGCTATCAGTACTATCATTATTACGGAAAGAAGACCACCAAGCAGACCTTTAAGGATTTCTTTAAAAAGAGTTAGTCTTACCTAATTATAAGCAGGCAATTTCAGTTGTCTGCATTTAATTTGATTAAATATATTGTATTAAAAAGTATTAGTTAGCAAATGAAGATACAGCTTAAGTCCAGTATTTAATTCTTAAGTATTTTGGTAACGGTAACGAAGCCCGTATCGGTTAGGGCAACGGTTACGTAAAAAAGACGAAAGACGTAACCGATTGACGAAACGGGCATCGTAACCCTAGCCAAAGACATTATCAAATTATAAAAAATTACACAAAACGGGGGTAAGTATGGAAGCCAAGAAATTACTTTTAACCAAAGAAGCGGCAGATGTTTTGAGGGTAAGCGAGGAGTATCTACGTTGTCTTATACGGCAGAAAAAGATTACTGCCTACAAAGAAGGCCGCCGGGGTGGATACAGGATTCCCCTTAAGGAAATTGATAATTATATAGAAAACAGATACCGCGAAAAATAAGAGATATACACATTAATAATTAAAGAAAAATGAAAGAAGCAAAAATAATAATTAAAAATTCAATATGGCTTATCATCGGAGAAGCTGTAAGTAAAATAGCCACTTTTTTTCTTATTTTAATTTTTGCTAGAAAGGTTAGCATAGCC
>VGKH01000072.1 GCA_016867135.1 Candidatus Omnitrophota bacterium | reverse complement strand
TTCTTTAAGATTCACCCTGTTAGACCTCCTTATTTTGCAAAAAAATTCTCACAAAATATTCTATTTTCCCCGCAAGGCCATTATTAGGTCTAACAGGGTTCATCGTGCTATCCTTTCTACGTAAGTCCCGGTTCTTGTATCAACTTTGATAGTATCTCCGGGATTTATGAATAATGGAACCCCAACCGTGGCGCCTGTCTCTAGTGTCGCGGGCTTGTTGCCGCTTTTAGCGGTGTCGCCTTTTATGCCGGGTTCGGTTTGGGCTATCTTTAACTCAATAAAAGTCGGAAGTTCGACTTTCATCAGTTTGCCTTGAAAAAAGTAAGCATTGACATCCAGTTCGTCTTTTAAGAATTTTATTGAATCGCCGAGGTTATCGTCTGACATCACAAAATCTTCATAGCTTTCCTGGTCCATAAAATGGTATAAGTCTCCGTCGTGATAACTATAGCGCAATTTTTTTTGTTCAATAAAAGCCTCTTGAATCTTATCGTCGGTTTTATAGGTTCTTACCAAAACCGCATCGGTAGTCAAGCTTTTTAATTTCACCCGCACAAAAGCACTGCCCTTGCCGGGTTTCACGTGTTCTAAATCAACAACCACGTAAACGTGGTCGTCAATAAGAAGGGTTTGTCCAGTTTTTAATTGATTTATCGAGAGCGCCACTCAACACCTCACAATTATTCTTTTTGACTAAAACCATATCTTCGATTCTAATACCAAATTTACCATTGAGATAAACGGCAGGTTCTACAGTAAAGACCATATTACTAGAAAGTCTTTCCTTGTTCCTTGATGATATCGATGGGAGCTCGTGGGTTTCCCGGCCGACACCATGACCCAAGGAATGACCGAAGAATTTGCCTAATTTTCTCTTATTTAAAAAATTACGTGCGATTCTATCAATATCGCAAATTGGTTTTCCTGCCGAGATATTCTTGATTGCGGCCTCTTGGGAGGCCAAAACTGAATCGTAAATACGCTTGAAAGATACAGGTATTCTACCCAAAAAGCACATCCTTGTCAAGTCGCTTCTATATCCTTGAAAGGCTACTCCAATATCTATTAAGACCGGTTCGCCTAATCTTAGCTTACGGCTAGTAAGCGGTGCGTGCGGCATGGCTGAATTCGGACCGGAAGCGACTATCGTATCAAAGGCTAAATCAGCTCCCCTGGATTTTATGAAACCTTCTAATCTTAAAGCTGCTTCTCTTTCTGTTAATCCGGGCTTTAAAGCCCCCTTGGCGAACTCCAGCACCTTCATATTAATCCCAACGGCTTTCCTGATTTTAGATACCTCTACTTGGGACTTGTTTTCTCTCAAAGACTCAACAAAATCAAAGGTAGAGATAAAAGCTACATCGGAAGCGAGCTCAATCTTTATGCTCTTAAACTCTGCATAAGATACAGATTTACTTTCAAAACCCAATCTTCTTATTTCTAGTTTATTTACCAGCTTCGCAACACAACCAAAGATAGAACCTTCTGTCTTTACGACTTCAATGCCTCTTAAGTTCTTCTTCGCCTCAAGAATATATCTAAAATCGGTGATAAAAAAACTCCCCCCTTGGCTCACCAATAACCAAGATTCCTTGGAATCATAATCTGATAGATAAGCAATATTGGCGTCTTTGGTCACCAAAAAGCCGTCTAGATTCTCTTGCTTTAGCTTGTTTTGTAGAAGCTTTATCTGGTGGGTCACTTTCTTATCAGGCCTACTGCCGCTTCTAAACCTAAAAGATAACTATTTATCCCGAATCCGCTTACCTGGCCGGCGCAGGCTGGAGCAGTTAAGGAGGTCTTTCGGAAATCTTCTCTTCCGTAAATATTGGAAATATGCACCTCCACCGTCGGAACTCCGCAGGCTGCAATCGCATCGCGGATAGCGATACTTGTATGCGTATAGGCAGCAGGATTTATGATGATGGCTTTAAAATCTTTTTTGGCATTACCGACCAAATCTACGATTTCGCCTTCATGATTAGACTGAACAAATTCTAATTGGACCTTAAGTCTTTGCGCTGATTTCTTCAATTTATTATTGATATCGTCTAAAGACTCTTTGCCGTAAATGTTGACTTCCCTATTCCCCAAAAGATTTAGGTTAGGCCCGTGGATTACCAATATTTTATCCATTTTGCAGCTCCTTTTTTAATGAGCAGACAATTTACGGAGTAGTAAGACGACGTAAATTGTAGTCCCGACGTATCGTCGGGACGTCTGCGAATTAAACCCCGCCCTTTTGGCGAGATTAACTAAGCTAAGCTCCTTCTTATTCTTCTTTTAAAATGACCTATAACACTGCCGTGATGTTTTAACTTAATTTCACGGTCTAAGGCATCTTGTTTATTTAAATAGGCTTCATAATAAACTATTCTAAACGGTTTATATTTTCTGGTAGAATAATTGCCGCCGCTATTATGGTTGGCTAACCTTATGGTTAAATTGCCGGTATTGCCAACATACAGATAATCCTTATATTCTTCACCTTGCAAGACATAAACATAATGCATAATATTTCTCCTCCCGCCAAAAGGGCGGGGTCAAATTCGGACACGGCCTTCGGCCTACAACTTACATCGCTTCGCTCTGTAAGTTGTGTCCTCATTTGATTACTCTTCCGCCTCATCAACTAGCATAATGGGGATTCCCTCGCGAATGGGGTATTTCTTACCGCATTTTTTACAGACGATTTTCTCATCCCTCAAGAAAACATCCCCCTTGCATGCAGGGCAAGCCAAAATATCAAGCAACTCCTTATCAATCATTTATTAAACCCCCTTGCTTTTTTCAACATATTTCATTTTAAGTTCATAAAGCATAGTATCCAACACCTTGGATTCTTCTTCCGTCAGATTGCCTTCGGTTTTCTGCTTTATCATATCCAAAGTGTCAATCAAGAATCTTGCCTGCTTGATATTGACTTCTTTTTTTTCTGTAAAAGGGCTTTCAATCTCGCCCAAAGAAATTAATGACTGAAGGCTCAAGCTGGTAATAAAGTTCATAAAATCCACTTCCGGGACTTGGGAAGAATCGGGTTGCTGTAGTTCCTCTTTCTTTTCCTTTGCTACGGCTTCTTTCCAGGATTCGTCGACCTTTTTCTTGTTTTGTTCATCCATTTTAATAAACAATCACTCCTGCGTATCCGACTACTGCGGAATAATCTCCGCTTACGTCTCCGCTTGTTTGGTATTTTATTAATTTTGCCTTATTGGCCCCCAATAGCTTGGTGGCGGCTAACATTATAACTGCCGGAGCGTAGCCGCACATAGAAATATCAAGCTCCTTTACTTTATTGAAAAGTTCGTCCTCGTCAAGTTTTAAAATGGCGTCTAATGCAATTTTGTCTTTGTAATGCGCAGCCTCTTGCGGTTCGTAATGCGTCATGTCAGAGCTGGCAATGATCATAGTCCTTTTTTTATCGGCGAATTCTTCTATTGCCTTGGCAATGCATTGGGCTATCTCTTTATAGATTTTGAGCTCCGACGGAAATACCGCTATCGGCACGAATTTGAAATCAGGCTTAAAATATTGTAAAAATGGGATCTCCACCTCTATAGAATGTTCTTGGGTGTGCGCCAGAGAATCTTCTTTTAAGAATTTTGACTTGGTTAAAATTGCTCCGGCTAAACTGGAATCAATCTCTACCTTTCCTAAAGGAGAATCCCAAATCCCTTCAGTCATTATGCTGAATGGCTTGCCGAACCCGGTATGATTTGGGCCGATGAGTATATATGTATCTTTAGCCATAAAACTAGAAGCCGTCTGGCCGGCAACCAACCCAGAATAAACATATCCGGCATGAGGCATAATCGCGCCCAATGCGTCAGTTTTTTCTGCCGTTTTATCGACAAAACCTTCGATCTGTTTCAATAAAGAAGACTTGGCCGACGGATAAAATTGCCCTGAAACAGCTGCCCTTCTAGACATTATATATCTTCTCCAAATATTCTCTTGCCCTGATTAATTCTCCCACCGATGCATGCGAGTGGGCCTCGATTACCTTTAAAGTATTTTTCTTGATGAATGGAACAAGGATCTTAAAATCAAATCTTCCTGCCGATGGCGCCAGATGGTCCCTACATCCAACCAAATCATGCAAGTGAAACCCGATCAACCTATCTTTATACTTATTTAAGAAATCAATATGGTTATAAAAACCTAATTCCTGCATCACCTGAGCATGCCCCACATCGTGCCAATAAAAAAGCCTGCTCTTTTTGAATTTATTTAGGATCATTCCTATCTCTTCGTAATTCGGGATTTCTCGATAGTAAAACCGATTCTCCAGCCCCAGACAGACTTTACATTTTGTGGCATATCGCTCAAGTTCATCGATACTTCTTAATATCTGCTCAAGATGAGGTTGAATTTTAAGCGCGCGCTCCTTAATAAAGCTATCTTTGATTTTATTATATGCCGGCCCATCTTTCTTGCCGACGCTATAAAGCTTGATTAAATCCACTGTCCTATCGGGCATCTGGACCCTACCGGCGTGAAAGACCACTACCTTGGCATTCAGCCTTTTGGCAGTA
>VGKH01000071.1 GCA_016867135.1 Candidatus Omnitrophota bacterium | reverse complement strand
GTTAGCCATAAATTTTATAGTATTTAATGGGAATAAAACTAGCCCATACAACAACTATGGCCACGAGAAAGTAAAGTAACGACTTCTTAAATATCATTGAATAATTTTTCTTCATAGTCTAATTTTGCAAGATTTTCTAGGACATCCTGCATGCTGAAGAGGCCGGTTTTCTTGCCTGCCAAAAACTTTGCCGCAGTTAGCGCGCCTTGAGCAAAAATATCCCTGGTCTTGGCAGAATGGACAAGCTTAATCGTATCATAGGGGCTATCAAAAATCACTTCGTGGTCCCCGATTATCTCGCCCTCGCGAATTGACTGAATATCCGAAACATTTTTTGCCGTAGAATCCTTAATAACCTGCGCCAATTGCTTGGCTGTACCGGAAGGGGCATCCTTCTTTTGGACATGATGAGCCTCAATTATTTTTACCGAATAACCTGGTAATTTATGCGCTGCCTCCTGGACTAACCTAAATAATAGATTAACCCCGATAGACAGATTGGGCGAAAACACAATGGCAACGTTCTTGGCTAAATCTGAAATGATATTCTTTTGCTGATCGTTAAGACCGGTGGTACCGATAACGATTGACTTCTTAAGCCTGGAACAAGTTTCTATATGCGCTATCGTTGCTTCAGGACTTGTAAACTCAATCAGGCAATCGGCAAGCTTGATCGCTTCAATATCATCAGTAATCTTGATATTCCCGAGCTTACTGCCTATAGACGGATGGCCTTTTGTCTCCAAGGCCGCGACTACTTCAAATTCCTTGTCGGCAAAAGCCAAACTCAAAATTCGCGAGCCCATCTTTCCTGCGCATCCGCTAATCGCTAGTTTTATCATTTTATATCCTCAATAAACCGTAATCCTTTAATGCTTTCTTGAGTTTATCCAAATTTTCATCCGCCAAAGAACACAGCGGAAGCCTTATTTCCGGATTGCACATTCCCAATAATCCCATCGCCGTCTTAACCGGCATAGGATTTGTCTCTATAAACATGGCCTTAGTAAGAGGCAAAAGCTTGTAGTGAATTTCCTCGGCCTTCTTGATATTGCCTGCTTTAAATTCATTGACCATATTGGCAACATCCCGCGGGACTATATTGGCCACAACAGAAATTACGCCTATCCCGCCAATAGCCATTAGAGGCAAAGTAAGAGAATCATCGCCTGAAATCAAAAGAAAGTTCTTGGGACAAACCTGCCGTATCCTAGACATCTGATCCAGGGAACCTGATGCCTCCTTTACCCCAACGAGATTCTTACAGTCACTTGCCAACTTAGCCATAGTCTCTGGCTCTATATTAACTCCGGTCCTGCCCGCAATATTATAAAGAATAAGCGGAATCTTTACTGCGTCAGCAATGGCCTTAAAATGCAGGTACAATCCTTTTTGTGAAGGCCGATTATAATAGGGGCTTACCTGTAATGAAGCGTCGGCGCCAACCTTCTCAGCGTGCTTAGTTAGCATAATCGCTTCTTCGGTTGAATTAGAACCGGTTCCGGCGATAACCGGGACTCTCTTATTAACCACCTCTACGGTTAATGCAATTACCCTATCGTGTTCTTCAAATGTCAATGTCGGAGACTCCCCGGTTGTCCCGCAAGGGACTATTCCCGCAGTGCCGTTTTTAATCTGGAATTCAATCAATTCAGCGTACTTCTTTTCATCAAACTTACCGTTCTTGAAAGGCGTGACTATCGCCACCATTGAACCTTCAAACATTATATTCCCCCTTACAAATATTATTTACTTTTCCTTCTAACCAAACATCCAGAAATTTATCTTCTTTGTAATTAAAATAAACGTTGAGTACTTCGGTGCTCAAAGTCTTGGCTTTCATCAGAAAATTCTTTGGTTTTGTCTTGCCCTCAAAGATTTTCAAGAAAGCGATTAAGCTTGAGGCGACAACTCCCGTTCCGCAAGCAAGGGTTTCTCCTTCTACGCCTCTTTCATAAGTACGTACGCCGATATAATTCCGGTCATAAACCTCAACAAAATTAACATTTGTGCCTCGGGGCTGAAACCTTTTATGATACCTAATCTGGCGGCCAATATTATTAACATCTATATTGTGCAACCCTTCGACAAAAACCACTGCGTGGGGAACTCCGGAATCAATATAATTTACTTTTAATGACCTTTCGTGAAGCTGGACAGCAATATCAAGTTGACGATCCTTGGGATGCGACATCTTGATCTTGGCAACGTCTTTATTGGTTTGTGCCTCGATGATCCCAGCCTTAGTAAATAACCTTAAATTCTTAGTTTTGAATTTTGAGCTGGCATAAATTGCCAGGCAGCGCGCACCGTTTCCGCACATCTCGGCTTCCGAGCCATCAGGATTAAAGATACGCATTCTGAAATCTTTATTCCTTATCTTCTGAATTAACAAAAGCCCATCGGCGCCGATCCCGGTCTTACGCTCGCAGGCGCGCCTGGCCAATAAATGCGGATTAGTAACCGGTTTATCGATAACAATAAAATCGTTTCCGCTTGCCACCATCTTAGTAAAATTAATTCTTTTCATTTTATAAAACTGGGGATAGTTTCTCCTTCAAGCAAATCTTGATAGGCTTGCCTTTTCCTAACCACAAAAAACTTATTTGCCTTAACCATTATCTCGCTGGGGCGCTTACGGCTGTTATAATTAGAAGCCATGCTAAAACCATATGCTCCGGCACCCATAACTGCCAAGAAGTCTCCTTCGTTTGGCAAGGTGATCTTCCGATTCTTGGCAAAGAAATCTCCGCTTTCGCAAATCGGGCCGACAACGTCAACTGTTCTAGCAGGCCTGCCAGGTGCCTTCTTTAAAGGAACAATCTCATGATAAGCCTGATAAAGTGAAGGCCTGATCAAATCATTCATCCCGGCATCAACAATAACAAAGATCTTGTTGATTGATTTCTTTATATAAAGCACCCTGGTGACTAAAATACCGGCATTACCGACGATAAATCTTCCTGGCTCTAAGATAATTTTTAAGCCTGTTCTCTTTAGAATTGGCGCTACCACTCTTGCAAAATCATCTGCTGTCTGCGGCTTTTCATCCTTATAAATAATCCCGAGTCCTCCTCCGATATTTAAGTATTCCAATCTAATACCAAGAAACTTAAGGTTATCTATAAAACGGACGACTCGTCTAATTGCATCTAAAAATGGCTCACCGGCAATAATCTGCGAACCGATATGCATATGCAGACCATTAATATTCAGATTAGGAAACCTTTTTCTTTGGGCGAAAATCTTGCGCGCCGTCAGAAAATCCATACCGAACTTATTAGTCAGCTTGCCGGTAGTTATATATTGATGCGTTCCCGGCTCAACATCAGGATTAATGCGAATGGATACCTGAGCAACTCTATTGTGCCTGCGCGAAACCTCATTAATCAAGTCTAACTCTGGCAGGGATTCCACATTAAAAAACAGGATTTCCCTTCTGATCGCTTCAATAATTTCTTCTTCTGTCTTTCCTACGCTGGCATAGACAATCCTATTTGTCGGACAGCCGACTTTTAAAGCCTTGTACAGCTCCCCTCCGGAAACAATATCCAAGCCAGCGCCGGCCTTGACTAAAGCCCTGATTATTGCCAGATTAGAATTTGCCTTCATGGAATAGCAGATCAAAGGATTAATACTGCTAAAAGCCTTCTTAATCTTGCTAAAATGATCAAGCAAAGTCTTATAGCTATAAAGATAAAAAGGTGTTCCAACTTTTCTAGCAACAGATTCAATATTTACCGATTCGCAATAAAGCCTATTACCCCTAAACTTAAAATCATGCATCTAACTTCCTTTTCCAGATTTCTAATTGCGTATTAACCCTTTCAGGTGAAGTCCCACCAAAAGACTTCTTTAAACTAATTGAAGTCTTTGGATTTAATAACTTTTTAACATCGTTTCCGAATGCCTTAGAGAATTTCTTGAATTCTTTGATATCTATGGTTGAAAAATCTCTTCCTTTATCCAAAAATTGTTTTACCATCTTTCCCACCGTATCGTGAGCATCTCTATAAGAGACGCCTTTTTTGATAAGGTATTCCATAATATCAACCGAAAATAAAGATTCATCGGAAATCTTTTTTGCAATGACAGTTTTATTTACCTTGACCTTTCTAAATAATTCATTAAAGATAGTTAGAATCTCTTTTATAGTATCTACTGAATTAAAAAGTGGCGGCTTATCAAACTGCATATCTCTATTGTATGACAAAGGCAAACCCTTCATCATAATCAATACGCTCGATAAATTTCCGTGGATCTCACCTACGTTTGCCCGAATAAGTTCTAATATATCCGGATTCTTCTTCTGAGGCATGATTGATGAGCCGGTGCAAAAAGACCAGTCAATCTCAATAAAATCAAATTCTCGTGTGGACCATAAAATTAAATCTTCCGCAATCCGGGAAAGATGCACCGAGAGAATCGTAATATCAGCCAATATTTCCATAACGAAATCCCTGTCACTTATAGAATCAATACTATTAGCTGTGACCTTATTAAAACCTAATTCTCTGCAAACAAACGCTCTATCTATGCCTAAAGATGTACCTGATAATGCGCATGAGCCTAAAGGCATTACATTGGTTCTCCTAGAAGTATCAATTAATCTACCCTTATCCCTTTCAAGCATTTCCAAATAAGCTAAGAAATGATGAGCCAACAATACGACCTGAGCCGGCTGTAAATGCGTATACGCAGGAATAATCACCTCTTTATTCTTCTTGGCAAGATCAAGAATTGATTTCTGCAAATCATTAATTAACAGGTTTATTTTCTTGCCCTCCACTAAACAATA
>VGKH01000070.1 GCA_016867135.1 Candidatus Omnitrophota bacterium | reverse complement strand
ACCAAATCAATATCTGCAAGAGATATAGGATTAGAAAACTCCTCTTTTGGCTGCCTAATGTCGTAAGGACCTAGGGTAAGATTTTTGGGAAAATCTTTTACCAAAAAAGGAACCAGATCTCTTTCTTTGTCAAAAACTACAGGCAGGCCGATAACTTTGCCTTGTGCCTGCGCCTCTTTTATCATTCTGTCCGTTTCTACTTCGTTTTTTAGACTTGCATAAAATAAAATAATCTTTGCCTTTTTAAACTCTAGGGTTTCAAAGAGTTTCTCCTGTATAGAAAAGCTTTTATTAGCTCTGTCTACCTCCTTTAATTTGCTTAATTGACTTAGCATGCTCACTCGTAATTTCTGTTTGCTGCTAAGATTATTGTCTGTTTTCATTGCTAATTCCGTAGCCATAAATAAATGTTTAAAAAATCACCTATGTTTTCTCTAAAACCAGTTTCTTGGGTCTCGTAGTCTTAGAATATTTTTTTGCCGATTGAATCTTGTTAAATAATCCTATTTTTCCCTTTTTCTTGAGCTCATCATAAATAAGCACCCAGGCGCAGTCTTTATCTTTATCCACTTCACATTTACCCTTATTCATTCCTCCGCAAGGGCCATTAAGCAGGCCTTTGGAGCAACGGGTGACCGGACAAATGCCTCCGGTTAAATCCAAAATACACTCACCGCAGGCAGAACATAATTCCTGGAATGTTCCTTCATTATCAACCGCGCCCATAAAAAGCGTATCGCAACCGGGAAATATAGGTAATTCTCGACGATCGTTAGACTTAACCGACTGAACGCCCAATCCACAGGCCATCACCAAAATCGCCTCGGCTTCTTTGAGCGCCTTGGCGTTCTTTGCCAGGGCTGTCTTTATTTGAGCAGAGATACAAGGGGCATCGGGTATAACATAGCCTGTAACGATTTTCCCCTGCTGTTCCAATTTGGCTTTAACTTCTAATACTTCGGGTTCTCCGCCACTTTTACAAGTAGTCGAGCATTCACCACAACCAACCAAAAAAACCTTCTTGATATTTTGCAGGTTTTTTAATATCTCTTCAATTTTTCTCTGGGACGTAATAATCATATATTTTCATTTTAAAATTAAATCGATAAAAAAGCAAATAAAATTAACATTGTCTGAAAACTTCTTGTTTTTCTAGGTTTTGCCTTTTTCTTGTGCTGATTTGTTGCGCCTGATCTTATCTAATCTCTGTTTTATGGTTGCTTCAAAGCCTATTTCTGTCGGCTGATAATAGATGACATCTTTAGGCATATATTCCTGCTTTACAAAATGACCGGGAAAACTATGGGCATATTTATAGCCTTCGCCATGGCCGAGTTTCTTGGCTCCGGGATAATTAGCATCCCTTAAATGCTCGGGCACCTCTTGAATCCTGTCGGTCTCCACATCTTGCATGGCCTTGTCTATTCCTAAATATGCGGCGTTTGATTTCGGCGCGCAGGCGATATAGACTACTGCCTGAGCTAGAGGGATTCTCGCCTCGGGTAAACCGACGAATTCCGAAATCTGCAATGCGGCATTTGCTACGACTATTGCCTGGGGATCGGCATTACCCACATCTTCAGCGGCGCAGATACAAATCCTGCGGGCGATGAACCTGGGGTCCTCCCCAGCATAAAGCATCTTGGCCATCCAGTAAAGAGCAGCATCGGGATCTGATCCGCGCATGGACTTGATGAAACTTGATGAGGTATCATAATGCGCATCTTCATCCTTATCATATAGGATAATTTTCTTCTGAATAGACTCTTTGGCCACATCTAAACTAAAATGAATAAATCCGTCTTTTGACTCTGGCGTGGTAAGGCTTCCGACTTCAAGAGCATTAAGTGCCCTACGGGCATCGCCGTCGCAGACCTTGGATAAAAATCTTATGGCATCGGATTCTACTTTAATCGGCAAATCTGCCAGGCCTCTTTCTTTATCTTTTAAGGCGCTATTTAAAATGATGCTGATTTCTTTTTCTTTTAACGGCCTTAATTCAAAAACCAGCGAGCGGGAAAGAAGCGGCGAGACAAGAGAAAAAAACGGATTATGCACAGTCGCGCCGATTAAGACAATGCTGGCATCTTCCACATCCGGCATCAATATATCCTGTTGCGCCTTATTAAAACGATGTATCTCGTCTATAAAAAGTATGGTTTTTTTGCCGGAGGTTACGCTTCTATTCTTGGCGGAAGCGATAATCTTTCTTAGCTCATCAACATTTGAGGTCACGGCATTGACCTGCACAAATTCGGATTTGGTAATATTGCTTATGCAATAAGCCAAAGAAGTCTTGCCTGAGCCCGGCGGGCCGTAAAGGATAAGCGAGGTAAGCCTGTCTGCCTCTATGGCGCGCCTTAGGAGCTTATCTTTACCCAAAATATGTTCCTGGCCGATAAATTCATCCAAATTCCTCGGCCGCATTCTCGCCGCCAAGGGAGCGATTTTATTTTCTGTTTTAGTTTTGGTTTCAAATAGTTCCATAAATCTAATTCAAAAGTAAAAATGCAAAATTAAAAAACTTCACAATGCAAAATGCAAAAATTTTTGAATTTATAATTGTATCTTTTTTGCCTTTTGCATTTTTAATTTTGACTTAAAAATAAAAATCCCCGCAACATGCCGTCGGAGCCAGTGGAAAGAACCATCTGTTAAAAGTGGGTGTCTATCTATTCATCCGCAGATGAAGTAGAAATCTGACTCCCGATGTGTTGGTAATGGCTCAACACACATTTAACTCCGACAAACACGGCAGGGATGAAGTCTAAGTGAAGTATAACACTGCAGGGGTTTTATTGCAAGGATTTTATCTGCGCACCTTAATTTCCAGTTGGCTTTCCAGCGCTTTTATGATTCTGTTCTGGATCCCGTTAATCTCTTCATCTTTTAAGGTGCGTTCCGAAGTCTGATATTCCAACGAATAGGTCAGGCTTTTAAAATTAGACGGAATCTGCTGACCATAATAAAAATCAATGAGCTTGATATCCTTTAGGTATATCCCTGCCTCTTTTGTCATTATCTGCAGGATGTCTTCGCTAGAAGTATCCTGTTTTATCAAAAAACTGATATCCCTCTTTATAGATGGATACAAGGCTAGAGGCTTGTATTTTATTTCTTGCCCTGCAAAATCAAGCAAGGCCTCAAGATTAAACTGGGCGATAAATATCTTGTCCTTCTTTATATCCCAGCGCTCTAATACCTCCTTTTGTGCTTCTCCTAAAAAGCCTATTTCTTTTCCTTTAATAGTTAATACTGAAGAACCGGCATCTTTTAAAAATGGAAAGCTTTTGGCGGTAAATTTGTAATCTTCAATCCTGGAAGCTTCCACTAAAGATTCAACCAGCCCTTTTAAGTCAAAAAATGTGATATTGTCTTTAGCCTGGCGCAACCAGTCTTTGCGTTTTTGCCCCATTATCGCCAAAGATAAAACCGGGACCTCTTTTGCTCCCACAAAAATATTAGTCAACTCAAATATTTTAATATCATCTATATTTCGGCTTAAATTGTGGTTAATGGCGCTAAGTAATCCGGCAACCGAAGTGGGTTTTAAGATTTCCTGGTCCTGGCTTAAAGGATTAGCTACTTCTGTAGGCTCAAGATTATCTAAATTACATTTCTTAAGATCTGCTCTGGAGATAAGGCTATAGCTTATAATTTCATTTAAGCCGTTAGCGATAAGCGTCTGTCTTAATTTTTCTTGAATCTCTCTTACGGCTTGAGGCTCTATCGGGGAAGATTTTATCGCCGGCAGCGACGAGGTAATATTATCAAAACCATAAATTCTTGCTACTTCTTCAACCAAATCTTCCGGCAAATTCACATCCTGGCGGAAAGACGGCACGACAGCCTCAATTTTATCTTTCTTGGCCTTAACTAAAAAGCCTAGTCTTTGTAAAATTGACTTTGTAAGATTTGCAGAAATTCTTGTCTCCAGCATTCTATTTAATCTGGCGATATCTAACTGCACTTTTCTTTGGGGCTTGGGCTTTTTGGCCTGGATATCCAAACTGCCTGCAATCTTTCCTTCTGCCAGTTTTGATAGAAGGTCGGCTGCGCGCAAAGCCGCAAAAAACACTCCATCCATGTCCACATTTCTTTCAAAGCGATAACTTGCTTCACTGGCGAGAGCCAATTTCTTTGAGCCTTTGCGGATAGTTATGGGATCAAAATAGGCGCTTTCCAAAAGCACGTTTTTGGTGTTATTGGTTACCTCGGAATTAGAACCGCCCATTATCCCAGCAACTGCAACAGGTTTTTGGTTATCGGCAATGACCAAGATGTCGGAATCCAAGTTTCTTACAACTCCGTCGATAGTGACAATCTTTTCATCTTTTGCCGCGCGCCTGACGATAATTTTATTATTCAACAGCTTATCAAAATCAAAGGCATGCAAGGGCTGTCCCCATTCCAAAAGGCAAAAATTGGTGATATCCACGATATTATTTACCGAACGCAAGCCTAAGGATTCTAATCTTTTCTTTAGCCAATCCGGAGATTCTTTGACCTGGACATCTTTGATCAAAATCCCGATGTATCTTTGGCAGCCGATTTTATCCTGAATCTGAATTGAAAAGGATTTCTGCTTTTTTCGCGGTTTAATTTTTGCGGAAATTTTAGGAAGTTTTAACTTCTTTCCTGTTGCTGCGGCAACTTCGCGGGCAATCCCGATATGGCTTAAGCAATCCGAGCGGTTACTGGTAACTTCCATCTCTAGAATGGCATCATCCCCGACGGAAGAAATAGCATTGACTTCGGTACCAGCCATAGTGAGCTTATCAGCCACTTCTTCGGCTTTTAGCCTTATATCCACATAATCTTTTAACCAATTAAATGAAATTTTCATGATTATAAAACGATTAGCGCCTAACTTTTGCTTCTAGAAGCGTAATTCTTTGTTTCAAGTCGTTCTGTTCTATCTTAAGCTCTTTTATCGCATTAACCATCGCCCAGAAAATAGGCTCATTGTCAGTCATTAAATAGCCTCTGTCTTCCTTGACTGCTTCTGGTATTATCTTTTG
>VGKH01000069.1 GCA_016867135.1 Candidatus Omnitrophota bacterium | reverse complement strand
TTATTTGGGTGGGTTGGTGTGCCAGAAATGTAAAGCCAAAGACAGAAATTCTGCCTCGGTACTAAAAGGCACGATCAATTCAATCATATTTCTTGAATCAACCCCTTGGAAAAAGGCGCTAAATCTCAATATCAGCAAATCAATCCGGCAAGAATTAAGAAGTATTTTGTATAATTTCCTCACTTTCCACCTTGATAAGAACCTAAAATCTTACCGTTTTCTTTTTCAACCAGTTTAATCCTGTTTTATAAACTATATTTTGAATTTTACGATTTGTTGCTTTATGTCTTGGGCGAGACCTTCGGCAATGCGGGGGACCTGGATAAGATTCTTTACTGTGGCATTTTTGATATCGGACAAATTCTTAAAACCTTTCTTAAAAAGGTTTCTGGCCCTGATTCGACCGATACCTTTTAGGGCTACAAGTTCAATTAATTCTTCCTTAATACCGTACTTGATTCTCTGATTTAATTTCTCAAGCGGATCAATGGTACTGATAAAGCTAAACAACTTAGCTACTGACCGGGCACCATAGACCAGCCATTCAGCAGTTTCAATAATCCGCCTGATGTCTCCGGGCCCGACATTAAATCTATCGCAAATAATTTCTTCTTTTTCTTCGCTAATCCAATCGATTAACATCCAGCTCGTTTTAGTCACGGAAAGGCTTGTTTCGGAATCAATTATTCCTGAGCCAATGTTTAAAATATCCAGCAGCAAATCATTTGTCTCAGAAAATATATCCAGCTTGGTGAAGTCGCTGCGATTCACATTAAGAAGTTCCATGTCGGCGCAACAGCAAATTATATAAAGCAGTTCTAACTCCGATATTGACTTTGAACTGGATAGTTTTTTTAGGCCCTTTTTTAAGATTATCCCGGAGAGAGGATCAATATAAAGCCTGCTTATGCACGTTCCGAAAGCAGTAGGATGGAACCTGAAGCCTTTGCGTTGGATCATCTCTTCTTGTTCTAGAGATTCAAATATCTTGCTTACGATTTCGATTAAATCCTGCGTCCTTTGTTGAAAAGCAAGAAAGGTCTGCGATAAGAATTCAAACATTTCGTTTACATCGTGGACGTAACCGCTGGCGATAGAAGACAAGATATGCGTCCTCAAAGCCGACTCATTGCCTAGCTTGGAGGTAATTGGCTCGGGCATAGAATTGATATATTCATCAAAGATGGCCCTGTATTCTGACAAAGTCTTAGCCATCACTACTGATTCGCCATATTTATCATATTTTGGCCTTCCGGCGCGTCCAGCGCATTGCTTATATTCAAACACAGGAATAGGAACCGCGCCAAGCCCCGACTGGTATCTTTTGTAATCTCTTAAGATTACGCGTCTTGCGGGTAGGTTGACTCCTGCAGCAAGGGTAGGAGTAGCGCAGATAACCTTGATAAGGTTCTGTTTGAAGCCTTCTTCAATCAGTTTTCTTTGTTTGTAATGCAGGCCGGCATGATGAAATGCAACACCATTTCTTATGGCATGAGATAGCTGACGGCAAATTTTGGTGGATTCTCCAAGAGCACTCTCAATTTTATCGGCTACCAGTTTCAAAGATTGCTTTTCTTCTTCGCTCAATTGGCTAGAAATTTGCCTGATTATATCTTTGGCTACTGCCTGCGTTGAACGACGACTGTTAACAAAAATCAAAACCTGGCCTTTTTCTTTAACCGTATCCAGGCAAACCGCGTTTAATTCTTCGTAGTTAGCAATCTTTATTGCCTTGTTTGTGCCGTCAGAAAAATCAATGCCGTCAAGATAAAAGACACCTTCTTTAAGAGGAACCGGCCGCCATTCGCTATAAATCAGCTCCGCATCTAGCCAGTCAGCCATTTCTTGCGCGTTTCTTATGGTGGCGCTTAGAGCCAAAATCTGGATATTTTTATTGAGCTGCCTTAAGCGTGCTATAAGAATTTCTAAGGTAGGGCCGCGATGGGTATCATCGATAAAATGTATCTCATCCAAAACCACTACGTTTAAGAGTTGCGTTAGCCATTTAGCTCTGAACCTTAACAAAGAATCCACTTTCTCAGAAGTAGCAATAAGTATATTGTATTTTGACAAATAAGTGCTGGGTATATCAAAATCCCCGGTAGCAATACCAACATTAATACCTAAATGTCCATATTTGGATTTAAAGTCTTCGTATTTTTCGCTTGCCAAGGCCTTAAGCGGCACTATATAAAGACAAAGACAGCCACCTTTGTTCTCCAGGATAGACTTAACCATGCATAACTCCGCGATTAGCGTCTTTCCAGAAGCCGTTGGCAGAGATAAGACTAAGTTCTTTTTCTGCAGAATTCCTTTTTTGAGGGCGGAAGCCTGAAAAGGATAAAGTTTTCCGACTCCCGACTTCTCTAAAGAATCAACTAATTCTTCAGGAAACTCTAGTTCTTGAGCTATTTCTCTAATCAACATAGATTATCTTTTTAACATACTTACTGTATTTTGTCAAATTGAACTAAATTACTCTAATTTTCATTGACCATTAGTTTAAATAAATATATAATCTAAATGAAGTCATAACTTATGGAGTCCCAAAATTTGGGACGACATAAGTTATACGACTGAATTTACCCCGCACCTTTTAAGTATTTATATTTCTTAAAACAAACTTAAAGAAATTGAATAGAAAAAAGGTGCGGGGTTAAATTCGCACTTACAATTTAGGTTCACTAGCGCCTGCCTGCCGGCAGGCAGGTTCCGTAAATTGTGTGCTCATTTAAGGAGGCTAATTATGAAGATCGCGATTGTTGGACCAGGGGCAATGGGTTGTCTATTTGCGGCCCATTTATCAAAAAAAGAAGATGTGGTCCTCATTGATAAAAACGAGCAGAGGGCGAAATTTATAAACCAAAACGGAATTAAATTAGAAGGGGTCTCTGGCAATTGGCAGGCTAAAGTCAAAGCGACAACTGATCCAGCTGAAGCAGAAAACGTTGAACTCATTATTATCTGCGTTAAGGCCTACGATACAAAAGACGCTGTAAAAATGATAAAAAATATCATCAAAGAAGATACCTTGGTATTAACTTTACAGAATGGCGTAGGCAATATAGAAATAATCAGCGAGATCATTGGATATGACAAAGTCCTCGGCGGAGTCACTAATCAAGGAGCAACTCTTTTAGGCGATGGCCATATCCGCCATGCAGGAAAAGGCGAGACCGTAATAGGACGCATAGACGGCAAGATCCCTGTTCAATTACGTGATATTAGGGAGGCTTTTAATAAAACCAATCTTGAAACCAGGATATCTCGCGACATAAAAGGCCTGCTATGGTCAAAGCTAATTATAAACGTTGGGATAAATGCCCTCACCGCCATCACTAGATTAAAAAATGGTAAATTGATTGAGTTTGAAGGCACAAGACAGATTTTGCGTGCAGCCGTGACTGAAGCGGTAAAAATCGCTAAAAGAAAAAGGATCAAGTTAATATACGACGATCCTTTGGCAAAAGTAGAGGCGGTCTGCGAAGCAACTTCGGCTAATATCTCTTCAATGCTCCAAGATGTTTTAAGAAAGAAGAAGACTGAAATTGATTTTATAAATAACGCTATTGTCCGCGAAGGTGAAAGCCTGGGGATTCCGGTTACTATTAATTCCGCCCTTGTAGACTTGGTACAGACGATAGAATCAAGTTATGGAATAAGGGTAGAATAGCATGAAAGCGGTTATCCAAAGAGTAAAAGAGGCAACGGTAAAAGTCCAGGAAAGAGAAGTCGGAAAAATCAAAAAGGGGATATTGGTTTTACTATGTGTTGATGATAACGACAGCCAAAAAGATGCCGATTATTTAAGCGATAAGATTATTAATCTAAGGATTTTTGATGATGAAAACAACAAAATGAATCTTTCGGTTCTAGATGTCAAGGGCGAATTACTAGCTATATCGCAGTTTACCTTATCTGGGGACTGTAATAAAGGCAGAAGGCCATCGTTTGATGGTTCGGCAAAACCCGAATTAGCAAAAAGTTTATATGAATATTTTATTGCAAAATTAAAACAGAGTTCTTTGAAAGTTGAGTCGGGAGTCTTCGGCGCGATGATGGACATCAATCTGGTCAATTATGGCCCTGTTACCTTTATTCTCACAAGTAAGCAATGATTGAACTTATCGATACTCACGCACATCTAGATCAAATCGATAATCTTGATGATGTTCTTAAACGCTCTTTCGAAGCAGGAGTAAAAACCATCGTGGCCGTAAGCTCCGATTATAACTCCTGCAACAAAACTCTTGAGATATCAAAATCTAAACAAGCAAAAATTCTGCCTGCTTTCGGCATTCATCCCTGGGAAATAACTGCTGAAGCAACAGATAAATGCATAGAATTTATTAAAGAAAACGCGAAATACGCTATTGCCATAGGAGAGATTGGATTGGATTATTGGTATAAAGAAGTTAAAAAAGATAAATCAAAAAAAGAGATTCAGCAGGACTTATTCAAGAAACAATTAAGCATAGCAAAACAATATAATTTGCCCGTTATTATCCATAGTCGGGGTGCATGGCAAGATTGCTTTAATCTTTGCAAAGAAAATAGCATCAAAAATGCGGTTTTTCATTGGTATAGCGGACCAATCGATATATTAAAAGAAATCTTAAACTTTGGCTATTTCGTTTCAGCAACTCCGGCCTTAAGCTACAGCCCGCAACATCAGGAAGCTATTAGAAACACACCTTTAGATAGCCTGCTTATTGAAACCGATTGTCCTGTGTTTTACAAAAACCAATCAGGAGAAGGATTTAACGCAGAACCAAAACACGTAGCGTTAACTTTGGATTTAGTTTCAAATATCAAGAATTTGCCTAAAGCAGCGGCGGCAGAGAAAATGTTAAAAAACGCAAAGAAATTTTTTAATTATAATTAAATGTTTCCAAAAGAATTCTTATGGGGAGCGGCCACATCATCGCATCAAGTCGAAGGCGCCAATACAAATAACGACTGGTGGTATTGCGAGCAACAAGGAAAATTCATCGAGCCTTCCGGAAAAGCCTGTAATCATTACGAGCTATTTGAAGATGATTTTAATTTAGCTT
>VGKH01000068.1 GCA_016867135.1 Candidatus Omnitrophota bacterium | reverse complement strand
CGGCTGACAAAGTGCTCCATGTTTTTATAATAAGGAATAAATATGCCGAACAAAATTGCCACGAGGGCCAAATCCACCAATAATTCTATATAGGCAATGGCTCTTTTGTTCTTCACTTTGCCGCTGCCTCCTGCCAAAGCCTAAGCTTATAGGTTTTACCTGCCTCTTCTATGGTAGCGCTATTTTCATCGATAGCTGCAATCTTCAACCTGCCTAAACTGTCCCCTTTCTTAACTAAAGTACCGTTAATGACGGCGCGCCACTCTTCTTCATAATTTATAATGGTGGTAAGCTGCGCTGTATCAAAGGATCTCCCGGAAAATGAAGAAGATGTGTCCTGCGTAGAATCCTGGGATTCTTGCTGGGTTAAAAATGGCGCATTGCCATAATCGCTTAAAGAAGTAAAGGCATCTATCGTATCGGTGGCGGCGCCTGTATCCGCGCCGTCAGTTGCCTCGGAAAGTAACATTTCGGCAGGTATCTCTTCGGTCAACACTTCCTCTGGAGGGGCATCGGTTTGTCCTGGCTTGGCATTAAAAGCGGTTATGCCCTTCTTTAGAGATAAGAAGGCGATATAGCATAAAATAACTAAAACAATTATTTTTACGGCATTGCCTTTCATATTAAACCCCTTTCTCTAAAATTAGTATCTTAATTATGAACTTGTTCTTTTGGCTGTTGTATTATCTGTCCTTTTTTCAATACGCATGCCTCTAGCCTTAATTTGATGTTAAGGCGCGGCAATATACTTTCTTCCCTGGATACAGCAAAGCCTTTTACCACTATGAGGCAATCCGGAAAACTGTTTAAACTGTCCAAAAATTGCCCGAATTTTATATACTCGCTTTCTAGGCTAACGTCTATCGGTAAGACATTCAAGGCATAACCCGAGAACTCGCCTGATTGAGGCACTTGCGTAAAGGTCTCCGGGCTTATCGCAGAAATTTTAACTCCTAGCTTGGTGCCCATCTCTGTAAGGCTATTAAGCACAAAAGACAGGGAGTATTCGGGAGAGAATTTCCTGGCTAAAATATTTCTTTTTTTCTCAAGATCATTTTTGTCTAACGACTGCGCGCTGGCTAGCCTGTCTTTATAATCTTTTATCTTAAGGTCGAGGTTATTTATTTCGCTGCCCAGCTGGATCCTCTTGATAATAAGCGGAGATGACAAGACCACGGCAACCGATGCAACCACTGCTAAAGATATTATTGGCACGGCTATAGTGATATAGCGCCTGGCAAACTCCCACCTTCCAAGCAGGGCATTGACTTTTATTAAGATAGGTTCGGGTATTTTAAACTGGCTTAAATTAATTTTTTGCATATTAGAAATCTAGTTTTGAGTTTAAATTAAAGTCCAATACTTGCGCCTCTTCGTATTTTTGAGCGTTAGTCAAAGAAACCTCCTTAAAGATGCCTTTTTCTAGCGCCACGATAAACCTAGAGAGGATATTCTCCGCATCTCCAGCAGAATTCGAAACAGAGCCTTGCATGCTTATTTCTGTTTCTCCTACGGTTAAAGAATTTAAAGTAATGCTTTTAGGCTTCACCCTGCTTAATTGCTTTAAAACCCCGGACCACACTTTATTTCTTCTAACAAGCGAATTGGCTAAGGCTAAGCGCTGTTGCACTTCTTTATCCAGGCTTTCCAAGGGCTCTATATTTAGAATGAGCGGATCAAGGCTGGCAACTTCGGCCTGGGCTACAGCAAGCCTATCCTGGTAGCCATCGACGTTAAATTTAAAAATGAAATACATAAATATAAATAGGAAGATCCCAAAGATAGCTACTATTCTTGCCCCGGCGCCAAAAAGATAATCTTTAGTTTCTCTCTTTATTTTCTCGGGCAAAAGCGAAATCCCGTGGTTATAGCTTAATGCTGCCCCCAGCGCTACGGCTATGTGGTAACCAGACACAAGCCCCCCGCTAGCTTGAGGGTTTTCGGAAGCAAATTTGATATCAATATCTTTAAGCGGGTCGATAAGCTCTACTGGCGACTGCAGCTGCTGTTCAAAAACATTAGCCGTATTATCTATGACTGATTTCTCGCCGAAGAATATTATTTTTTCCACTTTGCTGCCGTGGCTTTCTTCCAGGAAATAATCAAAGCTCAGTTTTACCTCGGCAGGCAACCTGTCTAATTTAGGAGTGATGGTCCGGGTAAAACACAATTTTCTATTTCTATAAATATTTATCGCTGTCCCCTGCGGGGCTATCTCCAAAGTAGCGACCACCTCTTTTTTCACTATCTTCTGATGTTCCAAAAAGTTTTCCAGCGCCAACGGGGCAATAGTTGTAACATGCGGAGTCACGCCGGCCTGCCTAAGAAGATGGATGTGATCCGCAACAACGTCTTGAGGCACTGCCACGACTAAAACCCTGAGCCTTTTTAACGGCCCATCGGTTATCTTTTCTATGATCTTGGCGTCGATAATAGCCTCTTCCACGGGAAACATAAGGTGTTCTTTGATCTTCCATTTCACTGATTCCATTAATTCATGGTTAGCCATCTGCGGAAAAACCATCTCGCGGACAGCAATCTTAGGGCTGGTAATAGTGCTGATAATTTTGGTGTCAAATAAATCCACCTCTTTTAATAAACCGGCTAGCTTCTTGGCGGTCTCGGGGCTGCTAGGTTCCTCGGGATTAATAGTTATCTTTCCGGAGCCCAATAAGACCATACGCTTACCCGCAAAGGCCAGATTAACAAAACTAATTAAATGCTTATCAATTTCTATCCCGATAAATTTACGCATAATTTATATTTTTATAGTGCTAAGGGTTATTTCATGCTGCTATATGCTGCATAAAATAAAACCAGGCTTGCCACCAAAAAAAGTGCCCCTATGCCAAGACGTACGCTCTGGGAATTTAAAAATAACTCGCGGTCAATGGACCATTTTCTCTCAAGGCGGTTAATCAAATCAATCATCAAGCCCGGCTTCAATATGCTTATGGCTGCTAACACCAAAAAGGCAAGCGCAAAAATAAAAATAATAATAAACATGTTTTCTCCTTTTAACTATTGTGCCGATTCAACAAAAAATGTCCCGCTTGGTTGACGATAAACCTGTGGCGGTGTGCCTTTAATAGCGATGTTCTGCGCTGCGTAAGTGGCAAAAACTACCGGTGTCAAATAAGTAACGGCGCAGCTAGAAGTGATGCACGCCGCTGGCACGTCTATCTCCCCGAGGCTGACCGTGCCTCCTCCGCCTGAAACAGCGGTTACGTTAATCCTCAATTGAGTTACATTGGTCTGAAGGGCATTAAATGTGGCGGTTACATCCGGTACTGCCCCGCTCTGAGTATACGCCACTCCATTTGTCCAGGCTCCGCTACTGTAAACATCTAAAGTGTAAGTGGTCGGAAAACCGGCAGCCACAGAACTACGCATGCGGATTTTATCCAATGAATAGTTTGAACCCGTGGGAAAAGTAAGCGTGTAAGAAACCGGTATGCTCGCGCTCCAAACAGTGCTCAAACTATTATCCAAAGCATTTGCGCTGGTGCCTGTTGCCGGCACTACCGCGCCATAAATCTCCACCTCTCCTATATTGACAGGAGAGACTGCTCCGCCTATGGTTGCCGTTACATTTATCCTGATATAATTTGCCAATACGGGCGTGAATGTGTGGGTAACACCTGTCAGGTCATTATTAGTCACTGTCGTCTGCGTTGTCCAGTTAGTGCCGTCTGTTGATGTTTGTATGGTATAATTGCGCGGAAACTGCGATAACGTTGCTGAGCCCAACATCAAGCGTATCCTGTTTAAATAAACCCGATAGGTAGTAGAGCCGCTATTAAGCAATAAATTGAACCTCAACCATTGTGGGATATTTCCAGAAGAGCGCCAAAACATATTAGCGCCAATGCTGCCATCCATGGCCCTTGAAGCAGAATATAGCCCGGAAATCGAAGAAGCGTCAATATAAGGCCCTTCTAAAAACAGGTCTCCGACGGCACCTCTGATATTATAACTGCCCAACAACTCGGTGCGTGTGCCTCGCCAACTGCCATTGGTACTTAAGTCTGGGGCTGTGTTTTCTAAATATGCGGCCATTCTGTGTATCCCTGCTTCGGCAAGATTGAAAGTTATATAACGATTTGCTCTGTGTCTATAATTTAACATAAAATAATAGTTCAAATCTAAATAAGCCACCACAACGCCGGCAAGTATAATTCCGAATCCAAACGCCAATAGAATTGCCGAACCTCTTTTCGCATCGCGTTTAGAACCTAAAAAATCCATTGGCATCAACCGATATTCTATGATAATCCCTGCTAAATCAGGTTATAAGTTACATATTTCTTGGCCGAACCTGCGCACGCACAGTTACTGAGTCGGTAAAGAGAAGCTGGGTCGACTGGTTTACCAAGGTGATCCTTACCAGGCGGATATTTGCCAACTGAGCACCGGGCACAGGCACGGTCATAGTCGCTCCGGTACCAGTATAATAAGCTAAAGTAAATGAGTTGACATTATATGCTATGGCAGAAGTTATGGATGTGACAGGGGATGTAGTCGCGGCATAGGTGCGCTGAAGCTGCCAAAGCCCCGACCCGCCCAAAACCCGGGCATAGGTTATGGTTTCATAGGGAGAGATGGCGAATGTTATAGAATTCGCCGTGGCGGTTGTAATTGAGCTGGCCTTACGCAGGTCTTGATTTATAAGATCCAGGGCGTTGGCCGCCGACTCGCGCAGATCCATATCTTGCCTTTGATAATTCCAGTTTCTCATGGCAGTAAAAGTCACGAAAGTAAAAGCACCAATAATATAAATAAGCACAAGATTGGTAATGATTAGCTCAACTAAGGTAAATCCTGCATTGCTAGCCTGCTTATTTTTACTTTTGATATCGTTAAATAAATTCATATTTTTATCTAATAATCCGCCAAGTAAGTAGTTAAAGAAAAATCTTGGTAGTTCGATCCCCATGCAGTACTAGTGCTGCCTTTGGAAAACCAACTCACCACAACATTAATAACTTTGTAAGTTGAATTAGGATTGGCGGGCACCAGGGTAACCGTGGTCCTGCGCCGAAATTGCGCAAAACCGGTAACGGGGATGTCTGAGGTAGTGCCTGCCGCTACGCTAGCGTATGTGCCGCGCCTGAGTTCATCGATTTTTTCCTGGGCTAAATTTATTCCTATTGCCATACGGTCAAGATATTGTCCCGCAAAGAAACCTTGATTATAACTATCCATTAAAGCGGAAAAAGCAACGGCAAAGAATAATATCCCTGCCATTGTCTCCAAAAGAGTAAAGCCTTGATTGTGCCGCCTAGGTACCCGAACCATTAGAGGTCCAAACATCGTCGTCTCGGTTAGCTGGCGTGACTACGCCGGCAGTGCTTATACCGGTTATATCCGATGTTCCGTCGGGCCCTATAGACCATATTACATAATAGGCGTTATTGGTGGATCTGGCATACCGGTAAACCGTGGTAGTGGTGGCGCCGAAGGGGTCATACATAGCGCTTTCAATAATGCGCGGATAAGTCGTGGCTGCCCAAAGCTGAGTTAGGGCTGTCGGGTAGCTGCCATACCGGATATAATAAGATTCCACTGCGGTTTTAAGCGCCCTTATTTCACCTTGGGACTTAGAGATATTGGCCTGG
>VGKH01000067.1 GCA_016867135.1 Candidatus Omnitrophota bacterium | reverse complement strand
ACTCCGGAAGAATAGGCACGCAAATAAAGAAGACCTCGTTTCGGAAACCTGACTACCCCGACGTCACGTCGGGGCTCGAGGCTTTGCGCCCTATCCTTACGGATAGTTTACCCCGTTAGAGCGTTAACTCTAACTCGGCAACCCCGCTATCTCTAACGGGGCTTACCTTTATCGTTCGCGATCTTTAGTTTCGCTACTCCAAATTGTCAATTAAAGTATAGCATATAAACGTATATTTGTCAAAAAAATCTAAAAGGCGGCAAAAAGGCTAGAATTTAAGGGTGGCGCGGGTTGAAAAGTATTGTGTGTTAGAGTTTGTGGTTTCGGGAAAGGCATCCCCAGGATAAAATACGCCGTATTTGATATTCAGGTAAAAATTATCATTAGGCTGCCAATATAAAAACAGGTTAACCTCCTTGCCCACATCATTATTGGACTCCGTTGCCTGAGTATCGTATATAGGGCCTTCTGCCCTGTTTTTTCTATAAAAATAGAATTTTGCTCCGATATCAACACTTTTAGCAAATTTAGCATCTTTAACGGGGGTTAAACCAACTTGTAGCTTCAGCATCTCTAAATTTGATAACCTGGCGGCCAAGGCATAGCCGGTACCAAAGTATCCATAATAAGAAAAGTTGTTGTCTCTGCCGAATTGATTCCCACCTGGCTTGGTATCGGTAACATCTGTTCTATCTGGGTCTCCTGAGGCCAGGGCATATTCGGCTTCAAAGGTAGGCAAGGCAGGCAAAGTAAAAATGTATCTTGTGCCTACGTCCAGCGCCCAGGCGTCAATCTTGCTTCTGTGGGGGTCCACATAAGTAGTATCATTAAAAGACCTTCCCCATTCTTTGATAAATTCCGCCCAATAAGAAAAACCCCTCTTAGCTTGTTTGTCCACGCCTAGCCCTAAATATTCTGAATTGTATTGATATCTCTGGGCTGTACCGGCGGGATGGTCATCTTGCTTGTCGCGTTGGGCAAAACCATATATATAAAATATGGTGGGATAAAAACTGGTATAGGTAGCTTCTAACCCCAGGTAAAGACGCTCCTCTTTTTTATCATATTCGGGCACGCTCTGGTCCAGATTATTATCTTTAGGGTTGGAATGCGCGAATAGGCCTTTAACATAAAATTTGGGTGGCTTCAAAATTAATTCTATGCCGTCATGCACTCCGCTAAAACTAATGCCCCTGCCCAACAATAAGAATTGCCTGCCAAGCTTGGTATTAACTGCGATATCTCCAAATTCCAAATTTGTTGCAAGATAACCCATGTCTAGGTAAGGGCCTTCCGCGTCATCTTTGATACCTGTATAGCCGGTACTGGTACTGCGCCGGATATAAGTTTCTCTGAACCTTAGATAAACGGAATATTTTTTTAAATAAGTCATCCACATCCAAAAACGCAGATCCTGCTCCAGGGAATTTTTTAACTTGTCTGGAACAGTATTGTCATTATCGGTATTTTTGTATTGACGAAAAGTGGAGGATAGCCAGGTGCCGTATTTTATGGCGATTTTTTCCTTGACGGGCTTTGGCGCAGAGATTGCCTCTAGCTCTTTAGTCTTCTCGTCCTCTTCTGCATTGGTTCTCTCTTGTTGCGTGTCTTCGGCAGCGAAAATTTGAGAAGAAAACACAACCACCAAAATTAAAAAAAGAAATAATATTTTCCTCATAAACAATCTTTTCTGTGTGTATTATATCAACCGGTACCCCAAATTGCAACAAGGTTTTCTGTAATACTATTTAATAATGCTGGCTCTGCAATTTATGGGCAAAGATTAAGAATCAAGACAAATTCGCCCCTGGGCAGGGTTTTACTAAAGTGCTCGATTAACGCGCTGGCTTTTTCTCTTTTTATCTCTTCGAATTTTTTGGTAAGTTCTCTGGCGCAAACCACTAAGGGATCATTTAATATCTCGGATATGTCGTGGAGGCACTTTTTAATTCTATGAGGCGATTCATATAGAATTATAGTTCTTTGTTCGCCTGAGAGTTCTTGCAGCCTTTTCCTGCGCGCAGCCTGTTTCGGTGAAAGAAAACCTTCAAAGATAAATTTATGTGTCGGCATGCCTGATAAGCTTAGGGCGGTGATTAAGGCAGTGGGGCCCGGTATTGCTGTAATGGGGATGTTGTTTTGGATGGCTAAATTTATAATATGGTAGCCGGGATCGCTTATCCCGGGGGTGCCAGCGTCGGAGACTAGGGCGATTTTTTGCCCTTGTTTTAAGAGCGAAAGCAAAAAATCGCCCTTTTTAACCTTATTATGCTCAAAATAGCTAGTTAGCGGCGTATTAATACCGTAATGTTGGGTAAGTTTTCTGGTCTGGCGGGTGTCTTCGGCAGCAATTAAATCAACCTCTTTTAAGACTTCCAGCGCGCGGATGGTTATGTCTTTTAAATTTCCGATGGGAGTTGAGACGATATAAAACATGCGGGCCTCTAGATAAAAATTTAGGTTATCTCGCGCTGAAGCCTTATGAGTAAAATAGGGTCTGTATCAATAAAGGCCACCCGAGTTTCGTAGTTTTTACTTTCCTGGTCCAATTTTGAATCTATGACCTTACCATGGGCCTCAATTGTATCGTTTGAGATTGGCATGTGAATTTCTATTAACAAAAGGGTGTCTTTGTCGAATGAATTAGCGCTGATAAAGCACATGCCCCCAGAGCTGATGTCTTTGGTCTGAGAGGCCTTGGCCGGGGAATCTGAGCCTTTGACTTGATAATAAATCATGATCGGCCTTTTGGCCCTGAAAAACTTTCTTTTGTCTTCCATGACTAAACTTTATTTTTTAACTTAGAGGCGGCCTCTTTATCCAAAATTATTGTAACATTCTTATGTTTTTGTAAAGCTGATGCTGATATCTCCTCGCTGGGCTGACCTTCAATAAATTTCGCGCATATCTCTGCCTTTTTTGCTCCGTTGGCAATGAGCAGAATATTTTTTGCCTCAAGGATCGTCCCTACTCCCATAGTAATCGCCTGGCACGGAACTTCTTGTCCTTTTTCAAAAAATCGGGCGTTATCTTCTAAGGTCTCTTGGGAAAGACCTACTATCCTAGTCCGGCTATCAAACGGGGAACCAGGCTCATTAAAAGCAATATGGCCATCGCGGCCGATGCCTAAAAGTTGAAGATCGACTCCGCCGGCCTGCTTAATTCTATCTTCATACCACTGGCAGAATTTTGCAGGATTATCCGTATCGCCCTTAGGTATTTGAACATTGGCAGGGTTTATATTGATATGCTTAAAAAGATTATCCCACATAAAGAAATGATAACTATTTTTATCCTTAGGGCTAAGCCCGAGATATTCATCTAGATTAAAGGTCTTAACGCTCGTAAAATCCAATTCTCCTTTTTTGTGCATCTGGATAAGTTTTGTATAGGTGCCCAGCGGCGTTCCGCCCGTCGCTAGGCCTAAGACGGAATTGCGCTTACTCTTGATTTCTTTGCCAATGAACTCTGCCGCAATTTTACTCATTTCATCATAGTTGGATACGACAATTATTTTCATTTTTTCCCTCTTCTAATGAAAATTCTCTATTCAACAGTAACCGATTTTGCCAAATTGCGCGGCTGGTCTACATTACAACCTCGGCGCACAGCAATGTAATATGCCAATAATTGCAGGGCTACTACATTAAGTAACGGCGAAAATAAATCTTCTATTAACGGAACCGATATAACTTCTTTTACGTAATGCTTAATTTCTTTATCTCCTTGGCTGGCAATAGCGATAATCTTTCCTGCCCTTGCGCGTATCTCGTGAATATTGGATACCATCTTGTCATAGATCTTAGATGCAGTGGCGATACAAACTACAGCCCGGTATTCGTCAATTAAAGCAATCGGCCCATGTTTCATCTCGCCTGCAGCGTATCCTTCCGCCGGGATATAAGAAATTTCTTTTAGCTTTAATGCGCCTTCTAAAGCCGTGGGAAAATTTATATTTCTGCCCAAATATAAAAAACTTCCAAAATGATGATGGCGGCCTGCAACCTGCATAATTGATTTTTCATTATTTAAGATTTTCTGTTGCAAAACAGGGACTTTTCTAAACTGAGCTAAATATTTGTCTATTTCTTTGCGGGGGGTACTCTTGGTCAGATTGGCCAGGTATAACCCTAATAGACAAAGTATTGATAGTTGGGCGGTGTAGGCTTTTGTGGAGGCAACGCCTATCTCCGGACCGGCATAGGTATAGATTACTCCGTCGGACTCGCGCACCAAAGATGAACCAACCACATTGCAGATAGATAAAATTTTTATGCCCCGCTGCCTGGCAATCCTTACCGCCGCTAGCGTATCTGCTGTTTCGCCAGACTGGCTGATCGCAACGACAACCGTGTCTTTGGGGATGATAAGTTTGCGATAACGGAATTCGCTGGATAAATCTACCGTGACCGATATGCCAGTTAAGTATTCAATCAAATACTTGCCTGCAAGACCGGCGTGATACGCGGTGCCACAAGCAATAATAATGATATTCTTTATGTTCTTTAAGGAGTTTTCTTTAATTTTTAGCTCTTCGAAGTGGATACCGGAGCCCTTGATCCTGGATGAGATAATCTTGGAGGACACTTTAGGTTGCTCGAATATTTCTTTTAACATAAAATGCGGATAGCCCTCTTTTTGGGCAGCATCCAAATCGTACTCCACTCGATGAACAGGCTTAACAACTCTTTTGCCACCTAAATTAAAAACACTAATATTGTCTCTGGTTACAACAGCAATTTCATTGTCGTCTAAATAAATAATTTCTTTGGAGTATTCCAATATTGCCGGGACATCCGAAGCAATAAAATTTTCGTTTTTGCCCTTGCCGATGATTAACGGCGAGTCTTTGCGGCAGGCGATAATGCGGTCAGGGCTATGGGAGCTGATTATACCAAGGGCAAACGAGCCCTTCAGCCTCTTTAATGCCAGCCTTACCGCCGAAAGCAAATCCCTCCTATAATAATGTTCAATTAAATGCGCCACGACTTCCGTATCGGTCTGTGAACGAAATCTGTGCCCATGTTTTTGAAGCTCGGCTTTTAATTGCTGGTAATTTTCGATAATGCCGTTATGGACTATGGAAATTTTGCCTGTGCAATCGAGGTGAGGATGAGCATTAGCTTGGTTGGGTGAGCCGTGGGTCGCCCATCTTGTGTGGGCGATACCGACGTGGGAATGGGCAAGCGGGGATCTTTCTAAAAGATGAGCCAGGTCCTTAATCTTGCCTTGTCTTTTGCGGATATTAATTTTACTATCATGCATAATGCCGATACCGGCTGAATCATATCCGCGGTATTCTAATCTTTTGAGCCCTTCAATGAGAATTGACTGGGCATTTTTTTCTCCGATATAACCGACTATCCCGCACATTTGATTTTCCTTAATTAGTTTAACAGCGTATTAGAATATACCAAGAAATTCCGGACAAGGCAACAAAAATTAGACGGGATCAAAGGTGGGGGTAACATATACATCATCGCATTTTTGTTTTTTGATGACGTTGCCTTCATCGTCTATGCCTTCGATATCCGATCTGCCATTGGAGCCTATAGACCAGACGCAATAATGTTCATTATTAGGAGAAAGGCTATAATTATATTCAGCATTTTTTTTCTTCACAAAAGGATCAAATAGTATTTTGTTAACGACTTGGGGCTTCGCCGCAATCAAATGCTCTTCGCATATTCTCTCTGTGGCTGGCGGATATCGCTTAGGGTTTTGATTATCGCGATAAGACACCAACGCGTTCTTAATAACCAATATCTCTCTGCGGGCAACGCGACGGCTGA
>VGKH01000066.1 GCA_016867135.1 Candidatus Omnitrophota bacterium | reverse complement strand
ACTATTTTAAATAATAAGATAGAAACGTTAGCAATCAAGAATAGTTTTGGCGCACATGCCAAGAAAGTGGCAGTCAGCTCCACTAAATCGGTAACAGGCCATCTTTTAGGCGCTGCTGGCGGAGTGGAATTTGTGGCTTCGGCATTAGCGGTAAAAAATGATATTCTCCCACCAACAATAAATTACGATAATCCCGATCCGGAATGCGACCTGGATTATGTCCCTAACAAATCCCGTCCAGCAAAAGTAAATGTGGCGATGTCCAATTCACTAGGTTTTGGCGGACACAATGCCACTTTGCTTATCAAAAAATTCAAATAATCCCCGTTAGAAAAACTTTGAGCCAAATAGTAAAAAGCAGTGTTTTCTAACAGGGTAAGATAGTTTTACAAACCTTATTGCAGAATTTATAATTAAAGATATAATATTAGGTAAACCATGTCCATGACGATTACAGAAAAAATCTTAAGTTCGCATACCGGAAAAAAGCAATTAAAGCCGGGCGAGTTTATCTTGGCCAAGGTCGATTTGACTTTGGGTAATGATATCACTGCGCCTTTGGCAATAGAAGAATTTGAAAAGCTTAAGCTTAAAAAAGTCTTTGATCGCGATAGAATTGCTTTGGTCCCTGATCATTTTCTACCAGCTAAGGATTTAAAAGCAGCCAATGCCGCGAAAACCTTAAAAAACTTTGCGTCAAAATACAAAATCAAAAATTATTTTGAGATTGGTTGTATGGGCGTTGAACATGCGTTATTACCCGAGCTTGGTTTGGTTGCGCCCGGAGATTTGGTAATTGGCGCTGATTCTCATACATGCACTTATGGTGCGCTTGGCGCATTTTCAACCGGTGTAGGCTCTACTGATTTGGCCGCCAGCTGGGCGCTAGGCAAAGCCTGGTTTAAGGTCCCTGAGACTATAAAATTCATTTATAAAGGAAAATTTAATAAATGGGTCGGTGGGAAAGACCTGATTTTGCACACAATTGCCGATATTGGTGTTGATGGCGCAAGCTACAAAGCTATGGAATTTACCGGAGAAGCCATCGAAAGTTTGGATATGGACGATAGATTTTCTATCTGCAACATGGCTATTGAGGCAGGGGGAAAATCCGGCATAATCGCTCCTGATAGAAAAACCTATGGATACGTTAGAAAAACTCCAGGATATAAATCGGTAAGCGATAAAGTCTGGAAAGATAAGGTTAAAAACTGGAGTAAATTAGTCAGCGACAAAGACGCGAAGTATTCTCAGATTAAAACTTACGATGTGGCTAAGTGGGAACCGGCAGTTGCCTGCCCCCATCTTCCCAGCAACGTAAAACCGATAAGCCAATTGAAGAATGCAAAGCTTGATCAGGTGGTAATCGGTTCCTGCACTAACGGAAGAATTTCCGATTTAAGGATAGCTGCTAGTATATTAAAAGGAAAGAAAATCGCGCGAGGGTTACGATTGATAGTCCTGCCAGCAACGCAGAAGATTTATCTTGAGGCGATTAACGAAGGCTTGGCAGAGATATTTATTAAGGCAGGAGGAGTTTTTACTACACCAAGTTGCGGTCCTTGTTTAGGCGGGCATCTTGGGATTATAACCGAAGGCGAAGTAGCGCTGGCTACAACCAATAGGAATTTCCTTGGCCGCATGGGCGATCCAAAAAGTTTTGTTTATTTGTCTAATCCGGCGGTGGCGGCAGCTTCAGCGGTAAAGGGTAGAATCGCGCATCCGGATGAGATGAGTTGAAAAGGAGGTCAAATGACGACCGAACTTATGGAGTTTGAAAAACGACATAAGTTCGTAGTCGGAATTTGTCCCGCTCTTTTGGCGAGGGCGGTAAACAAAATATAATCCGCCAAAAGGGCGGGATCAATTCGCGCAATTGACTTATGTTCACTTGCGTTCCATAAGTCAAGCGCTCATTGAAGGAGGTTCGATATGGATTTTCAGTTTGATATTGTCATTGGTCCGTTTTTGGCAGTTTTTATTATTTGCTGGATTATTTTTTGCTTGCTACTTATCTTAAAGCCGTATTCATGGATTGAGATGCAAAACCGGTATTCTCGTCCCTATGGCTTTGAGTGGAAGATTACCGATGAAAAGAAGTTTGTCACGGTTCATAAAAGGGCAGGAATCCTATTATTGATTTTCGGTTTGTTATTTGCCCTTATTTTAATTGCTCGGCTAATAGTAATTTAGGAATAGTTTTATGATAATAAAAGGCAAAGTTCATAAATTTGCAGACGATGTTAATACCGACGAGATTATTGCGGCGCAGTATCTTAATTTGACTAAAGAAGAAGACCTAGGGAAGCACTGCATGGAAACCTTGGATAAAGATTTCTCCAAAAAAGTCAGAAAATCAGATATCATTGTCGCGGGCAAGAACTTCGGCTGCGGTTCATCGCGCGAGCATGCGCCCCGCGCCATTAAAGGTTGCGGAATATCTTGCGTTATCGCCGGTAGCTTTGCCCGGATATTTTTCAGGAACGCGATAAATATTGGGCTACCTATTTTTGAAATAAAAAACACTTCGGATATAAAATCAAATGATTTACTGGAAATTGACGTAAAAAAAGGTATAATAAAAAACTTATCAAACAATAAAATTTATCGCTCCAGCGCTTTTTCCGAATTTATGCAGGAATTAGTCAGCGTGGGCGGATTGATGAATTGGGTACGCGAGAGGAAGAAGCGATGAGCAAATCTTATAAAATTGCAGTTATTCCCGGAGATGGGACGGGTCCTGAAGTTGTCAATGAAGGATTAAAAGTATTAGGGGCAGTTTCTGAAAAAGTAGGCTTTAAATACGAAACCAAAAATTATGATTTTGGTGGCGAGAGGTATTTAAAGACTGGGAAAACCCTAGAAGACAAAGATATCCAAGAGATGAATCAATATTCTGCCATTTTTCTCGGAGCGATCGGCCATCCGGATGTTAAACCAGGAATCTTGGAAACAGGCATACTTTTGAAATTAAGGTTTTCCCTGGATCAATATATCAATTTACGCCCGGTAAGATTGTATAATCCTGCTTTTTGTCCCCTGAAAGATAAAAAGGCAGAGGATGTGGATTTTGTAGTGGTACGCGAGAATTCTGAAGGCCTATATAAAGGAATGGGCGAATTTCAAAAGAAGGGCACAAAGGATGAAGTAGCGATCCAGATTTCCTATAATACCAGAAAAGGCGTGGAAAGATGTATCCGCTACGCCTTTGATTTCTGCCGCAAACGTAACAGAAGAAAAAAGCTTACTCTCTGTGGTAAGACCAATGTTTTGACCTTTGCCTGGGATTTGTGGGAAAGAACCTTCAACGAAGTTGCCAAAGAATATCCGGATATTACCACTGATTACGCCCACGTCGATGCCACGACCATGTGGTTTGTGAAAAATCCGGAATGGTTTGATGTGATTGTTACCGATAATATGTTTGGAGATATTATTACTGATTTGGGCGCAATGGTCCAGGGCGGAATGGGAATCGCTGCTGGAGGAAATATAAATCCAGTTGGTGTGTCTATGTTTGAGCCAATCGGCGGAAGCGCGCCGAAGTATACCGGAAAAAATGTAATTAATCCATTAGCCGCTATTTGCGCGGTTTCAATGTTGTTAGTAGAAATCGGGGAAGAAAAAGCCGGTAAAATGGTGGAAGATTCAGTAATCAAAATTACCCAGACAAAATTAAAGAGTCTGGCTGCAGGGAAAATGGGTTATTCTACATCTGAAGTGGGAGATTTGGTAGTTAAAAATCTTTAATCTGGTTGTTCGGTTAAGTTTTAAAAAGGTTGCGGTAACGAAGCCCGTATCGGTTACGGCTAACGGTTACGTCAAAAAAGACGAATAACGTAACCCCTGCCTGCCGGAAGGCAGGCAAAGACGAAACGGGCATCTTAACCTTAACCGAAAGACGAAGATATTATAAGGAGTTATCATGAAGAAGTACAATATAGCAGTTGTAGGAGTGGGCGCTGTAGGAATCGAGATGCTGCGTAGTTTAAGAGAGCGTAAGTTTCCGGTCGGGAATTTAAGTGTTTTTGCGCGCTCAAGCCGAGATATTGAAGTTGATGGCGAGAAATTCTCAGTCAAAGAAACTTCCGGGCAAGGATTTGAAGGTATAGATATTGCTCTTTTTGCCGGGACAGAAGGCGAGAAGGGCGCTGCAGTAACTTATGGCCCGGAAGCAGTAAAAAGAGGTGCTGTCGTCGTTGATAACGGCGCTGATTTTCGTATGGACCCAAAGGTTCCTTTGGTTGTTCCCGAAGTCAATCCTCAAGACATTAAAAAACATGAGGGAGTTATTTCTAATCCAAATTGTTCTACAATTCAGATGGTGGTGGCGCTTTATCCCATTTATAAAAAAGTAGGGATAAAGCGCGTAATTGTAACCACTCTGCAGGCTTCATCCGGAGCAGGAAAGAGCGCGGTTGAACAGCTTTTTGTCGAGACCAACGAAATTATGAAACAGTTCGATTCTCGATCCCCGATCCTCGATGCTCGTTTACGAGTATCGAGTATCGAGCATCCAGTATCGAGGAGTATGCCTCAGCAATTGGCATATAATGTATTTCCACACATCGGAGGATTTGCAGATTGTGAATATACCAGCGAAGAGTGGAAGCTGGTATATGAAACCCACAAGATTATGCACGATGATAAGATTAAGATTTCGGCAACTACTGTGCGAGTTCCGGTGAGGACCGGCCATTCCGAGTCAATTTATATCGAGACCGCAAAGCCAATTACTCCTGAAGCTGCGCGCGATGTCTTGTCTAAGGCCGAAGGAGTCATTGTTGTTGATGAGCCTAAGAATAACCTTTATCCCATGCCTAAGGATGCAGAAGGTAAGGATGAGGTTTTTGTGGGACGAATTCGCAAAGATCCTTTCGTGAAAAATGGCTTATGGTTGTGGTGTGTCGCTGATAACCTAAGAAAAGGCGCGGCGACCAACGCAGTGCAAATAGCTGAAGTATTGATAAAATCAAAAGGTTAATAAAATATCGCTTTAAATTCTAGAAATATGATATAATTAGTATGGAGGTTGCAAGATGGAACAGACTTTAATAAAGGACAGAAAATATAACGGTCGTTACGTAGCCATAAAAGATTTTAACGATAATACAGTTATTGCCGATGGTAAAGATCCTCAAGAAACCTATGAGAAAGCCTTGAAAAATGGTTATAAAGACCCTGTGATTTTGTTTGTGCCTTTTAAAGATATGGTGCAAATTTATTAAATGAATCTCATCAATATTCCCTTTACCAAATTCTCACCAGATGATAACGCGCGGCCGTGGTTACCTATTACGATAATAAATCCACATACAAATAAAAGCATAAAAATATTCGGCTTGATTGATACAGGTGCAGATGAATGTGCTCTGCCAGCTCAATACGCAGTTTTGTTAGGGCATAATCTACAAGCAGGTTTTCCTAAAGAGATTAATACCGGTAACGGTAAAACTTTCGCTTATTCTCATACCGTGCATATAGAAGTAGATGGTTTTAAGCTCGAAAATATTCTGGTAGATTTTATGCCCAATTTATATGTTCCGTTACTGGGCGTAAAAAGTTTCTTAAGTAATTTTATCCTTACCGTAGATTATCCTAATCTAAGTTTTTCTCTTAAGAAGAAATAATTTTATAATAAAAAACGGGCTGTGGTTGTGGTGTGTGGCGGATAATCTAAGAAAAGGTGCGGCCACTAACGCGGTGCAGATAGCAGAAAGACTGATTAAATAAAAAACCCGGGAAGGTGTTGGATGGGTTTAAAATTGAAATCAAATGGCGGCTCCGAAAACGGAGCCGCCATTTTGCTTAGGGACAGCGTAGATTCAAGTTGCTAACGCAACAGTTCAGCGAATTTTTCATGAGGCGTATGCCATCCCAATGTTTTGCGCGGACGGTCATTTAATTCATCTTGAACTTCTTTAAGTCTGCCTTTCGATA
>VGKH01000065.1 GCA_016867135.1 Candidatus Omnitrophota bacterium | reverse complement strand
TTACGACTGATTTCTTCTCGTTCTATGAAACTAAGCCTTTGGTACGAGATCATAAGCAACTCCTTTCTTCTGCTATAAAAGCTATTATAACAGATAAAAGTGTTGCATTAGATCCTTGAACCTAACCGGTTTCGCTGGGCAAGATTGTCCCGCAAGTATTTAGCGGAAGAGTCAAAGAAAACTATATTGTTCAGGAGAAATGAGGCCTATGAAAAAATATTTATTGCTTATTGCGGTAGTGATATTTGGTTTGGCCGGCTTTGTTTTTGCCCAAGAGGAAGGAATGCAGGAAGAGGTTGTTCAGGAAGAGGTTATTCAGGAAGAGGTTATTTTAGAATCCTTGGATACCCAGCTAGAGGAAGCCTCAACAGGTATAAGCGAGATAGAAGAGCAAAAGAAATCTGACGAAGAAAGCACGCTGCGAGACTCGATGAAACAAGAGGCAGAGCAGAAAAATATAAAACTGCTTTACCAGGAAGCGGCCAGTTATATGGGCCGGAAGGATTATATACAGGCAAAACGGGTTTACGAGAAATTGCTCATCTTGGACCCTAATGCCAAAAATAAACTAAATAAAAAAATTGCATTTTGCGGAGAGAAAATTACTATCGCCTCAGAAAAGAATAAAAAACAGCTGGAAGAAGCCAAAACCGTCGATCAGATACAGCGGGCCAGACAGCTTGCCGAGAAGGCAAATATTAAAATCAAACAACAATTGGCAGAGGAGCGCGTAGCGAGGAAGGCGGCGGTAAGAGAGCATATCGCCATGGGCAGAGAATATATGAAAAATAAAAACTATGCCGATGCGGTATATGAATTTCAAGAAGCATTGGATTTAGAGCCTGATAATGCCGAGGCGATGTCTTATCTGTCTGATGCAAAGATGCTGTTTTTAAAAAGCTCCGAAGTCAAGACCAAGCCCAAGGAGCTGACCAAGCAAGAGATCCTAAATTACAACAAGCAGATTAAGGACGGTTTTAATAAGGCGGTGGCTTCTTTAAATTCAAGCGATTTTAGCGAGGCGCAAAAACAGTTTGTGTCGATACTGGAAAACGTCAACAAGCTAAGCATCGAAACCGCGCAGTTAAAAACCGCCCGTCAAATCAAAAAAAGCGCCAAGAGGTATCCCGACGAAATCCTCTCTCATATCCGTAACGATAAATATGAAGAAGCGAAAAAGAAATTGTGGGAACTGATACAGAAGACTACGGTCTTGGCTAAAGAAAGGGAATCAACCCAGCAGCGCGAAAAGAACAGCCTGCTCATAGAAAGCTACCTTAAAAGCGCCACAGCCTACGTGGATATCCAGGAATACGATAAGGCAAAAATCGAATTAGACAAAGTCATCAGCCTTGACCCGGCCAATAACGAGGCAAACACATTATTAGAAAGATTAGAGGATATTATCGCCATTACCAAAGAGGAAAAATGAGACGAAATTTCTTATTATCCATTTTTTTGTTATTATTCATTTGTTATTATGGTTCGGCAGAAAATATTAATTCTTTAAAAGAGCATTTCGATTTGGCGGTCAAACATTATCTCAGCCGTAATTACGATGCTGCCCTAGATGAGTTGCGCCAGTGCCTCAGTATTGACCCGGGTTCGGATAAAGCCAATAAGCTCCTGCCGATCGTTTTAAAGAGAAAAGATGATGAGCTGCGCAGCAGCCCGAAGAGCGTTTCCAAAGATGATCTCGGCTTGGCCGATGAATACTGCAGCTGGGCGCAAAGCAAATATTTTAATAACGATATCTATGGCGCTATGGATGACTTGCATGTTGCATTAAAAATTAACCCCAATCATAAAAAGGCGCGCGATTTATTTGCCACAATCACCGACAAGATTGAGTCGCAGCGCAGGGAGCAAGAGCCGGTTACCTCTATCGGCAGCGTCATTCCTGTTAACAAGAAACATGAGAAGATAAAGGCCTTCTTCAAAAACGAGGATTTGGCTATTGCCTTGCGGACCATCTCGCAGTTATTGAATATTAATATAATATTCCCGGCCGACATTACGGGCAAGGTCAATGCCAATTTTACCGATGCCAAACCGGAGACGGTGTTATCGACGATCTTGCGGTCGACGGGCTACACCTATTTTATAGACGGGACAGTGGTCAGGGTGGTGCAGTCAAACGACAGCACGGTCACCAACAGGATATTTAAATTAAAATACACCAGTTTTACCGAGGACCAGATCGAGGATATCAAAGATGTCCTTTCGGATAAGGGAAGAATCCTGTATGAACCTAAATCGCGCACACTGGTTATTGCCGACGCCTACTCTAATATTCATGACGTTGAGGAAATGGTAAAAAAGATGGATGAGGCCAGGCCCCAGGTGCACATTGATGCCAAGGTTATGGAAGTCGCAGTCACCAAGCTTGCGAACCTAGGCGTAAAATGGGACCAGAATATGTATGTTAAGCTTACCGGCGCCACCAGGCCGCTTACCTTTCCGTTTGATCCCGGAGTTTTTAGCAGTTCAAGTGAATTAGGCAAATACGCGCCTTTAAGTAAGCCGCCAGAGGAGGGCGATATAAGCGATTTTCCGACAAGCGAGTCCACGGCTTTTCCATATACTACAGTTGATGATTTTACTTTTGGCAGTATTGAATCCGGAACGCTGCAGGTGACATTAGATGCCTTGACCACAGACGGGGATACCAATATCCTTTCCAACCCCAGGTTATTAGCTATAGACGACGAAGAATCAGAGATTCTTATAGGGACAATAGTACCTGTACCCACATATGAACGAAATAGCACTACGGGCCAAATGGAGATTACAGGCTATGAAGATAAAGAAGTGGGTATAATCTTAAGGGTAACGCCGCGAATCCACCAAGACAATTATGTGACCCTTGCCGTGCATCCGGAGGTGAGCGCCATCACCGGCTATACCGGAGAAAATAATGAAAAGCCGATTATCACTACGCGCGAGGTTACAACCACCCTGAGAGTCAAAGACGGAGATACCGTAGTTATCGGCGGGCTACTTAATGAGAGGGAAATAGATACTATTACAAAAGTCCCATTTCTGGGAGATATGCCATTGGTCGGTTTTGCTTTTAAGCACAAGTCTAAGACTAAAGAAAAAACCGAGATTTTAATATTTTTAACCATTAACATCCCAAGGGAATTTAAAACGGCAGATTTAAGATGACGCTAAGAGAAAGAAAACCGTTAGGCCAGGTTCTTATCGATCAGGGGTTGATTACTAAATCCCAGTTAGACCAGGCCCTGGAAGAGAAAAGACAAAGCGGAGAACCCCTACGCCAGATTTTGATTAAACTGGGCTATGTCAATGGCGATGCGATGAATAATTTCTTTGAGCAGGAAATTGGAGTGCTCAAGGTTAGCCTCAAGGACAGACACATTGAACCCGAGGTGTTAAAGAAAGTCCCGGAAGAAATTTGCCGTAAATTTGAAGTCGTGCCCATATCTTTTGAGGACAATATTCTTGTTTTAGGCATGGTCAACCCTTTGGATATCATAACTATCGACCGTATCAGAATGTTGCTTAATTGCGAAGTAGAGCCGGTGCTTGTTAGCGACAAGGAAGTGCAGGATTTGTTTGCCAAATTCTTTGCTTTAGAGGATTTGGTAGAGATGGATGAAAGCGAAGTATCTAAAGAGGCGGAAAACATTGAAATCGCTGAGCAGAAAGAGCAGGAAGAAGACGATGTAGACATAAGCAAGCTCCATGATTTGGCAGAGGAGATGCCGGTAATTAAACTGGTGAATCTTATTATAACTAAAGCTGTCAATGAGTGGGCAAGCGATATTCATATTGAACCCCGCGAAGACAGCTTGAGAATCCGTTTAAGAATAGACGGAGTTTTGCATCCTGTGCCTGCCCCGCCCAAGAGGCTTCATTCGGCGATCGTCTCCAGAATTAAAATTTTAAGCGGCATGGATATCGCCGAAAGAAGAGTGCCTCAGGATGGCCGTTATGCCGTGCGTATTAAGGGAAGAGAAGTAGACATACGCGTCTCTTCGGTCCCCAGTATCCACGGAGAAAAAATAGTCATGAGGCTTCTTGATACCACAACTGTCTTGCCCGGCTTGGCACAGCTGGGGTTTTATCCCGACGAGCTCAAGAAATATAATGATATTATTAAAAAACCCTGGGGCATCTTATTGGTTACCGGCCCTACGGGAAGCGGCAAGACTACCACGCTATATGCCTCACTAAATACAATCAAATCTGCGGAAAGAAATATTGTTACCGTCGAAGATCCCGTGGAATACAGATTGGACGAGATTACTCAAGTACAGGTTAATGTAAAGGCCGGCCTTACATTTGCGGCGGGATTGCGCGCATTTTTAAGACAAGACCCTGATATCATGATGGTCGGTGAAATCCGCGACAAAGAAACAGCCGAAATCGCTGTCCAGTCTGCTTTAACCGGCCACTTGGTATTAAGCACAATTCACACCAACGATGCCGCCTCAACTTTTACGCGCTTAATTGATATGGGTATTGAGCCATTTTTGGTCACATCGACAATTTTGTGCATTATCGCCCAAAGATTAGTCAGGCGCATATGTGCGCATTGCAAAAGCGAATATAAACCTGCCCCAGAGCTTATAGAGGGGCTGGATTTTGGCAAGCCGGTTAAGGATGTCAAATTTGTTAAAGGCCGCGGTTGCGAAAATTGCCGCAATACCGGATATAAAGGAAGAATGGCGATTTTTGAGCTGCTTAGCCCTAGCTCAGACATAAGAAAGCTGGTCTTGGAGAAATCCTCGGCAGATGAAATTAAAAAAGCAGCCAGGAAAGACGGCATGCTTTCGCTTTTTGAAGATGGCTTACGCAAAGTATTGGACGGCCACACAACCATAGAAGAAGTCTTAAGGGTCAGCCGAGAGGAAGAAACCACAATTACCTAATATTATGCCCATTTATTATTACAAAGCCAGAAGCCATGCAGGCGAGGTCCTAACCGGAGAATTAGAGGGGCCGTCGCAGAGCGAGATCGCTTCCATATTGCAGAGAAAGGGCCTTTTTGTTACAACTATTAGCAACAAGCCGATAGATAAAAAGACAGAGGCAAAACAAATAAAGAGAGAAGAGGCTACCAGCGCTCTCAAAAAAGAAATCGTTCTCTTCGGCCGTATAAGCGGCGAAGATAAAATGGTTTTTACTATCCAGCTTGCCAATATGGTGAGCGCCGGCCTTACCCTGGTAAAATCTTTGAATATTATAGTCAGGCAGATGAAGAATCCGAAATTCCGTTCTGTCTTAACCAGTGTTTATGAAAATGTCGAGGGAGGCATGGCTTTTTCCGATGCCCTGGAAAAATTTCCCAAGGTATTTCCTCCTTATTTTACCAGTTCGGTCAAAGCAGGCGAGGCTTCCGGTCAATTAGGCCCGGTGTTAGAGAGGGTCGCCTCCTTTACAGAACACGATATGGATGTAAAGCAAAATATACAAGCTGCCTTAACTTATCCTATCATCTTGATAGTGGTGGGCGGCGGCATAGTGTTTTTTATCCTTACCGGGGTAATCCCGTCTTTTGTTTCCACATTTTTACGCATAGGAATAGAATTACCCATACCTACCCAGATTATGTATAAACTCAGCACATTTCTCAAGACTCAATGGATGCTGGTGTTGTTGTCAATAGGCGGGGGAGTGCTTTTTTTCCGCGGCAGCTCTGCCACCGCCATAGGAAAGGAAATCATTGACAGAATTAAGCTCAATATTCCTGTAGCCGGATTAATGGTGGAAAGATTTTGCCTCTCGCGTTTTGCCAGGACCTTAGGCATGCTTCTTAATTGCGGAGTTCCCATGTTATTGGCGATTAAAATATCGCAAAGAAACGTGGAAAATAAAATATATGAAAAGGCGATAGATATTGTCCACGAGGATGTAAGGCAGGGTATTAAGATGGCGGATTCATTAAAAGAGGCAAAAGTCTTCCCTGTTGATTTAATACAGATGGTTGCTGTTGGGGAGGAGACTGGACACCTCGACCAGCTTTTAAATAGATTAGGCGATTATTATGATACAACGGCAAAATACGCGGTGAAGAAATTTATGGCATTACTGGAGCCTGTGTTTTTGCTTGTCTTAGGTACTTTTATTGCTTTTATTATGGCAGCGGTTCTTTTGCCGATATTTGACATGATGAGGTTGTTAAGGCAGGGCACATGAAAAAAAGAAAATACACAGAAGGAGGGTAAAGGTGAGGATTAAGGGAAAGGCGTTTACGTT
>VGKH01000064.1 GCA_016867135.1 Candidatus Omnitrophota bacterium | reverse complement strand
TTCGGCTTCCTCAGGATTAGTTGCGCCGGCTAATGCCCGGCATTTTTTTATCGCATCCTCGCCCCAATAAACCAATGCCATGACTTTCTTTCTCTCATGGAATTCGCCTTGTAGATATTTGATCACATCTGGGAAAAATGGCTTATCTTTAAGATGGGCGTAATGTTCTTCAGCCAATTTCTTAGAAACCCTTACAATTTTTGCCGCTACTATTTCTAATTTTGTTTCCGAAAGCCGCGTAAGGATATTTCCTGTTAGCGACTTTTTTAATCCATCCGGCTTTACGAGAATTAAGGTCTGTTCGTTCATCTTCTTATAATATCAATAATACGGTTTAACTCATCTTTGGAGTAATATTCAATGAGAATTTTACCCCGTTTCTTCCCTTGAAATATTCTAACCTTTGTTGCTAAAGTATGTTGTAAGGCTTCTTCCGCGGCCAAAAGAAAAGGTTCTTTTCTTTCATCCCGTATTCTTTTAGCGGGCCTTTTTGATTTTGTTTTGATTAAGTTCTCTAACTCTCTGACAGACAGAGAGTTAGCTAAAGCTTTCTTAAATAATTCGCTCTGTTCCGGCCCATTATCCAGAGAAAGCAAGCAGCGGGCATGGCCCATAGTAATTGTTCCACGGGAAACAGCATCTTGAATATCTTGGGGCAGGTTTAATAGTCTGAGAGTATTGGCGACTGTGCTGCGATCTTTACCCACTGACTGAGCAACATGTTCTTGCGTAAAATTAAATTCATCAATTAATCTTTGGAAGGCATGAGCCTCTTCCATTGGGTTCAATTCTTCTCTTTGGACATTTTCTATAATTGATAAAACCAATGAATCTTCTTCAGAAACTGATTTTATGATTGCTGGTACCTCTGACATGCCTAATGCCCGGGCTGCGCGTAACCTTCGCTCGCCAGCAATCAACTCATACCCGTCAGCAACTCTGCGCACTAATATTGGTTGTAAAAATCCTTTTTCTTTTACTGAAGAAACCAATTCTTGCAATCTCCCATCATTGAATTCTTCGCGAGGCTGATAGCGGCTAGGCTTTAATTCACTAGTATTGAGATAAACAATCCCAGTAGGTTCTTTGTCAATAAATCCTCTATTTATATCTCCTTCCGGGATCAAGGCAGAAAGTCCCTTGCCCAAAACTTTTTTCTTATCCATTATTAGCCTCCCAATTCTTCTTTGACTTTTTCTTGTTCTGTAGATTCTAATTCAGATGGTAGTTTCATACCCAATAATTCATGGGCCAAATCAAGATAACTCTTTGAACCAGAAGAGGTTTTATCATATAGTAAAATAGGTTTTCCAAAGCCGGGTGCTTCGCTTAAACGGATGTTGCGCGGGACTATAGAACGATAAACCTTTTCCTTAAAATAATTTTTAATCTCACTCACAACCTCATTCGTAAGATTGGTACGGAAATCGGCCATGGTTAACACCACGCCTTCGATTTGAAGACTGGGGTTCAATCTCTCCCGCACTAGATTGATGGTCTTAAGGAGCAACGTGACGCCTTCTAGGGCATAATATTCACATTGTATAGGAATCATAACTGAGCCGGCAGCCATAAGAGAATTTAAAGTCAAAAGTCCCAGCGAAGGCGGGCAATCGATGATAACAAAATCATATTTGTCCTTTACCGACTCCAGGGCTTTATTAAGCCTGTTTTCTCTAGCCACATAACCTACGAGCTCAATCTCTGCGCCGGTTAACTCCAGATTAGAAGGAATGATATCCAGATTCTTAACTTCAGTGGCTAAAACTGTGTTTTCTATAGGGATATTGTGGATTAAAACATGATATATTGAATGTTTGAGGGAATGCTTATCAATTCCCAACCCACTTGTAGCATTGCCTTGAGGATCAATATCAATAAGTAGAACTTTTTGGCTTTCCAGGGCCAAAGCAGTTGAGAGATTAACCGCGGTAGTAGTTTTACCCGTACCGCCTTTTTGATTACAAATAGCTATAATTTTAGCCATTTTGGACATTTCCTAGAAATGTTCCACGTGGAACATCCAGATATTTATGATTAGATTTGATTATAAAAACTACTTATGCTCTTTAACAATAATGGTCGCTCTAATTTTTGCGGGCTTTCCGCCGCTCAAACCAAAAAGACCTTTCTTTTCTTCGGAAAGAACTTCGATTTTGACTTCGCTACGATTAGCCTTTAATTGCCCTAGCGCTTTGTCAATAGCTTCCTTTAAAGTTTTGCCTTCGACTTCGACTGATTGCATATAGATTCTATTTTCTTTCTGCGCGGGTAGCTAAACGCTGCGCGAATAATGATAATATTGTATAACTAACCCAATATAATGTCAAGCCGCTTGGAAAATGATAAAAAAGATAGCCAAATAATAGCGGGAAGACAATCATCATAATTTTTTGCTGCTCCTGCATTGTCGACGAGCTTGTAGTCTTCATCGACATTTTTTGCTGAAAAAACATCCCGACAATCATAATTATCGGCAAAATATTTATATCTTTCCCTATTAACGGCAAAGAATTATTCAAGGTAAATAATCTATCCGGTTCAGATAGATCCTTGATCCACAAAAACTTAGCACCTTTTAATGAAACAGAACGCATAAGTGCTTGATATAGCCCAAAGAAAACCGGTATCTGTAAAAACATCGGTAAGCATCCACCAAATGGATTAACTTTATAGGTTTTATAAAGATCCATGATTTCTTTGTTGAGTTTTTGGGGTTGGTCTTTAAATTGGGTGCGCAATCTTTCAATCTGGGGCTGTAATTCCTGCATCTTTTTCATCGAGGCCAGACTTTTTGCTGTGAGGGGATAAAGCACAAGAAACACCAAAAAGCTTATCAAAAGGACACAAACACCCCAATTAGGTAAATAAGAGTACATAAAACGCATTGAGTACAAAAGCGATTGGGAAATGATATCGAAAGTTCCAAAGCTAACTATGTTTTCGGATCCAGCGTGGGCTTCGGTCAGTAATTTCAGGTCCTGCGGCCCAACATAGAAACTACTATAAAAAGTATATTTTGTGTTTGGCGGAATATCTAAAGCTACCGTCTCAATACCTGTCACAACTCCTTGTTTACCAATAGGTTTTATGAAAACGCGCGAAATAGGAGATAAGGGAAAAAGTATGGAACAGAAATATCTATCTCTGGTCCCGACCCATGTAGCTTTTTCGAAATAAACTTGTTCTCCCTTAAGTGCCGCAGAAAAGTTTTTTCTGATAATTTTTTCCGGCAACGATAGCGAAAACTCAAGAAAATCCTTATCGCGGACAGCCAATTCATCTTTTGTATATTTGTCTAAATCTAAGGAAGCATTATAGATACGATAAGAATTGCTATTAGTCTTTGAGCCAATGTTGTTGAAAACAATCTCCATATCTATAATATATTTCTCCTCTGAAAAATTGAATATTTTGGCTAGTTGCAAATCTTGATCCTGGTAAGTATAAACCACGGAATCGCCCTTTAGGGATAATTTAAAAACCGCATTTTCCGTCCCGGCCATGACTCCCAAATCTCTTTCTAGGAGCGTCTTGGCGTAATCCTTAGTTAAAACTTCCTTGATTTTCCCGCCAATATTGGAAAAGGTGATAATAAATTTCCCGGTTTCCTTAGTAAATAGTTGTTCGTCAAGCAAACTTGTAACGGACTGAGGTTCTGGTGTAGATACAATAGGTGTGGGCGATTCGACCTTTTCGGTTGGCTTAACTTCATGTGGCGCAGTAGGATATATCTTGGTTACAGTAACTTGATATCCTAATAGTATGAGAACTGATAAAGCAATTGCAAATACGAATCTTTTTTCCATAATTTTCCTAACTTTTTTGTGGTTTTAAGGGGTCGTAGCCGCCAGCGCTGAAGGGATGGCAACGTGCTATCCTTTTCAAAGATTTAAATAAGCCCTCGACTACGCCATAATGGGTTATGGCTTCCATGCAGTAGTCTGAGCAACTGGGATAAAAACGACAGCTTCTCGGCAATGCCCAACGGATATAATGTTGATAAAACTTTAATAAAACAATTAGCGCTGATTTCATTGGGGATTAGACTGACAATCTTTTTCGGCCCTTGCGGCGCCTGCGTCGTAAGACGTTCCTGCCGGTGGAAGTGCTCATGCGTCGACGGAAACCATGAACTCTTTTGCCTTTTATTATTGATGGGGTCTTTAAATGTTTTTTCATAGTTTTAGAATTATAACACATGGGTTTCTTTAGTCAAGAATTTTTGTAACAGAAAACAAACTCCCTGATTCTAAGATAGTTGCATTTCTTAAGAACCCGGCCGCGATGATTACATGAAATGTTTCCTTGAAGTGTTTAAAAATTATTTTGCGGCCTGCCTGGGTCTAAAATTTCTTATTGACCGCCGAGCAAATTCAATGCTTGCGCTACTAAAAACCCGCTAAAAATTTTCCCAAAAAATTTTTCTTGCAAAACATTTTTTCTTTGTTATAATTATTACGCTTTAAAGAAAACTAACCTGTTAATAAGTTGTGGATAGTGTGGGAAACATAAAACTTGCCTATGAGCGATAAAAACATGGTCGGTATCTGGTTCGAAGCCACTAAGATTATCCAGGAGAAAATCGGACCCGAGGCCTTTAAAACCTGGTTTTCTACTGTCGGCGTGAAAGAGCATTACCCAAATACTCTTGTCATCGAGGCCCCCGACGAATTTTTTAAAAACTGGATCGTCGACCATTACCTGGCATTAATCCAGGGGTGCTTACAGCTAGTGTCTGATACTGCCGTACAGCTGGAGTTCGCGGTTAACCCCGAAGTAGCCAAAGAAAGGGCGCAGAAGGAAGCGCCTGGCGCCAAGACATCATTAAGCACTCACGCCAAAATTTCGGAGCCCCTAAACCCTCGTTTTACCTTTGATAGTTTTGTTGTCGGCCCGTCTAACCGTATCGCTCATGCCTATTGCCAGGCAGTAGCCAAGTCGCCGGCCAAAACCTACAATCCTTTATTTATATATGGAGGCGTTGGGCTGGGCAAGACCCATTTGATGCAGGCCGTAGCCCATGCCATAAAAGAGGCTAACCCCGGCTCTAAATCTTGCTACACTACCTCGGAAAGATTCACTAATGAACTCATCGATGCTATCCAGCATCGTTCAACCCACCGGTTTCGCGAAAAGTACCGTACTGTAGATATCCTTCTCATCGATGACATACATTTTATTGCCGGAAAAGAAGCGACCCAGGAAGAATTTTTCCATACCTTTAATAAATTATACGATGACCATAAACAGATTATAATATCATCCGACCGGTCGCCTCGTGAGATTTCCCATCTTGAAGAAAGGTTGGTATCGCGTTTCGGTTGGGGGCTTATTACCGACGTACAGGCGCCGGACTTGGAGACCCGCATCGCTATCTTAAGAAAAAAAGTTGAGCGAGAACCTATCAAGGTTCCCGACGACGTGATCTATTTCATCGCTGAGCAAATAAAAACTAATATCCGAGAATTGGAGGGCGCTTTGATCAGGGTTGTTGCCTATTCTCTGTTGGAGGAAAAAGAAATTTCTTTATCCATGGCGCAAGAAATATTAAAAGACATGGTGAAAGAAACCAAAAAGAATATTACTATAGATATTATACAAAGAAAAGTGGCGGATTTTTTTGATTTATCTTTGCATGACTTAAAAACCAAAAGGCGAAATAAGAATATCGTACTGCCTCGTCAAATTGCCATGTATTTATCGCGGGAATTAACAAACCAATCTTTACCCGAAATAGGCGAACTATTTGGAGGCAAGGATCATACCACTGTTTTACATGCCTGGAATAAAATTAAAAATGGTATAGATAAGGATAGTAATTTAAAGAATACTGTAAATTCTGTAATCACTGAGATTCAGTATAGATAGTGTAGTTATTCAGTGGTTATCCACAGATCTCAGAGTTTTAAATGATTGTTATAGATATAGTTATAGAGTTATCCACTTTTTACACAGGCGTTACTAATAAGACTGCTATTTATATTTTATATAATTAATTAGAGGAGGACAATAATGAAAGTCGTGGTTTCTAAATCCAGTCTTCTTAATGGAATCCAGTCGGTACAGAATATAGTATCATCTAGGATTAATTTACCCATACTAACCAATATACTTATAGAAACGCACGATAATCAATTAAGGCTTGTAGCCACAGATTTGGATATAGGAATATCTTGTTTAATACCGGTGAATATTGTAGAACATGGTGGTATTACCATACCAGCCAAAAGATTTGCCGACATTATCAAAGAATTACCTGATGGCCAGGTTACTATAGCGGTCAAAAAGAACGATATGGTTGATATAGAATGTTTAAGCTGCCACTTTAAGATAATGGGGGTTTCCAAAGAAGAATTTCCTAAACTCCCGGAGTTTCAAGACAAAGAAGCGGTGAGTGTTGATCAAGGACAATTAAAAGATATGTTGTATTTAACAT
>VGKH01000063.1 GCA_016867135.1 Candidatus Omnitrophota bacterium | reverse complement strand
AATCTTGCCTCTCTTCAAATAGCTCGGCAATCTTAAAGTATATCTGCGAATCATCCATATTTGATGTTCCCTTGGATTTAGATAGCGCCGTCTGATACGCCTTTAAAGAATCGTCGTATTTGGATAACTCCTTAAAGTAATCCCCTATTTTAATAAAAGATTCTCTTGCGTATTGCGGATTATTTTCAGCCAAACCCTGGCATATCTTTATAGCTCGATCTGAATTCTTTTTTTCTATGTAGACGTCGGCAAGAAAAAGGGACGCCTGAAAAAACAGCTTGCTATAAGGCTTAGCTCTAATTATCTCCAATTTTTTTATGGCTTGATCGAATTTTCCTTCTTCAAATAAAGTCTCGGCCATACCATAATAAGCCGAATCGCTGGAATCTGAAACTGGATACTCATCAATAATTTTCTGGAAATAACGTCGGGCGGTCTCATATTCCTTCAGCTTCAAATAGTAATCGGCAATATACGACAATGAATCCTCTCCAACCTTGGTATTTGGATAATTATAAGATATAATCTTTAATCTTTTTAGCCCTTCTTTCTCGTCGCCCAGGTAGAATAAGGACAAGGCCAAGTCATATTCTGCGGAGGCTGCTACTTCCTTATTTTCTGAGTATTCCTTGGTTATTCTTTCAAAAATATTCGCTGATTCCTTGTAATTCTTAAGCTCCCTATAAGCCAGGCCCAGAAGCTGCATGGCCTGTGGCCTTAATTCATTATCGCGAGAAATACTATCAATAAAATTCTGTAGCTGCTCCAAAGAGGCCATATAATCCCCTTTATTAAAATAAGCTAATCCTAAATAATATCCCAAATTAGAAATGAATCTGCTCTGGGGATAATTTGATTTTAAGGATCGCATTGCAATTATTGCGGCGTCGATATTTCTCATCTTAAGCAAGGTAAGGGCAAGCTGATACTGGACATAATCGCTATAAAAACTATCCTCGTAGTCCTTTAGAAGTTTATCGTAAATATCTGCCGCTTTCTGATATTCTCCCATTTCCTGGTAGACATCCCCTAATTGACTAAGCGCATTAATTTTGGCGAATTTATCGGATGACCTGTTTATCAACTCCTGAAACCCCTTAACTGCTTCCTGCATCCTACCTAATTTTAAATTTGTCCAGGCAATGCCAAAATATACCTTTGCCAATAAATCGCTAAATTCCTCCTGCCAGGATAATCTAGTAGATAATTCTTCGTAAGCCTCTAAGGCTTCCTTGTATTTTGCCTGCTTATAAAAAGAATTCGCCTTGCCCAAATATACGTTTAGAATTAAAGCGGAGTCCTGAAAATTAGCGATCAGCTCATCGTAAATAACCAAAGCCTCCTGATCCTTATTTGATTCTAAAAGCAGAGACGCTTTTCCCAAAAGGACGCTATCTAGCCCTATTGCCTTCTGCCTGGCCATAGCTTCGGCTTCTTTAAAGGCCTGTTCTGACTCGGGAAGTTTCCTTAACATTAGATAGGACCAGCCCAAAGCCGCATTAGAAAGAACCTGCAATTTATCGTCTCGGCTTAGCTGACTCACTTTTTTATAATCCTCTGCGGCCTCTTGATACTTTTCAAGATAGTAATTTGATTCCGCTCTATAAAAATAAGCCTGATCAAGCTTTTTCGATTCAGGGAATTTGTCTATATATGAAGAAAAACTTTCTTTTGCCTCTTCGTTTTTCTTAAGATTAAAATAAGCTTCTCCGATTTTAAAATAGCTGTCTTCAATGAATTCGTTTTGCGGATAGAGCCGTATAAGCTGCCTAAAACCATCTATAGCTTCTTTATAATTTCCCTCTTCAAGCAAACACCAAGCTAAAGAATAGTTTGCATCTTGCAAGAATTTTGAATTAGGAAATTTTGTTATCAGCACTTTATAAAAACTTTTAGCATTTTTATAATCCTTGGCTTTAAAATAAACCTCGGCCTTCCAATAATGCACGGCATCTCTGATGCCATCTATTGAAGGCAATTCTAAAATCTTATCGAATTCTCCTAAAGCATCCAAATATTTATCTTTGTTTAGATAGCACTGACCGATTAAAAGATAAACTTCTCCCAATCTTTTGGTTTGCGGGAATTCTTTTAAAAAACGGCCTAGGTACCCGAGGGAGACATCGTAGAAACCGTCTTCCAGGGCTTTCTGGGCGATGAAGAAAAGCTCGTCCTCCTTGCTATTTGCAGATTGTCCAAAGGCCCCTAGGGCACAGAGCTGAGCAAAAAATAGCACTAACAATAAAACCCTAAGGATTCTTTTTAAGGCGTGTCTCATTTGCTTATCATTATAACAACTTTCTATCTTTTTTCAAATAGAAACTGCGCAGACTAAAGTTTAACTTAATTTCTCCCGTAAATATTCAGCGGTATAAGAAGTTTTGTTTTTTATAATTTCTTCCGGGCTACCGCAGGCCACAACCTTTCCGCCCTTATCTCCGCCTTCTGGCCCTAAATCAACAACATAATCAGAGCATTTTATGACTTCTAAATTATGCTCAATTACTATCACCGTATTGCCTTTATCAACCAACCGCTGTAAAACATTGATCAATTTATCTACATCAGCAAAATGCAAGCCCGTGGTAGGTTCGTCCAATAGATACAGAGTTTTTCCCGTTGAATACTTACTTAATTCGGAGGATAGTTTGACTCTCTGGGCTTCGCCACCAGAAAGCGTAGTCGCCGATTGGCCTAACTGGATATATCCCAAACCCACATCTTTCAAGGTAGCCAAGGTTTGTTTTATTTTGGGGATATTTCCGAATACAACCAATGCATCTTCTACAGACATATTAAGAATATCTGCTATCGAATAGCCCTTATATCTTACCTCAAGGGTCTGCTCATTAAACCTTAATCCATTACAGACCTCGCAGACGACATATACATCAGGAAGAAAATGCATTTCAATCTGTTTTATGCCATCACCCTGACAGGCCTCGCATCTGCCGCCCTTTACGTTAAAGCTGAATCTTCCGGGTTTATACCCGCGCACCTTTGCCTCGGGCAACATGCTAAAGATATTTCTTATATGGCTATATACTCCGGTATATGTTGCCGGGTTTGAGCGCGGTGTCCTGCCAATCGGCGACTGATCCACGACTATAACTTTATCAATATGCTCAACTCCTTTAATCTGCGAATGTTCTCCGGGGCGGTCTTTGGATTTATATATTTTCTTTGCTAAGGCTCGATATAAAGTCTCATCTATCAAAGTAGATTTACCCGAACCAGAAACTCCGGTTATACAAATAAAAGTTCCGATTGGAAATCTAATATCAATATTTTTTAGATTGTGTTCCCTCGCGCCATTAATCTCTAAAGATTGATTTTTTCTGTACTCTCTTTTTTTGGGCACTTTTATATCTAGCTTTCCATTGAGATATTTTGCCGTCAGTGAAACATTGGATTTAAGCAGCTTATTCAAGGGTCCGGCAAAAACCAGTTCTCCGCCATGCTTGCCGGCTCCCGGACCTAAATCTATGATATAATCCGCGGCCCTAATCGTTGCTTCGTCATGTTCAACGACGATAAGAGTATTGCCCAAATCACGCAGAGTTTTCAAAGTAGAAAGTAGCTTTGAATTGTCTTTCTGATGCAGACCGATACTTGGTTCATCCAAAATATAGACGACTCCCACAAGACCCGAACCAACCTGTGTGGCTAGCCTAATCCTTTCTGATTCGCCTCCGGAAAGAGTGCTGCTCTTTCTATCAAGCGTCAAATAATCCAGCCCCACATCAATGCAAAAGGATAATCTTCTTATTATTTCCTTTAAGATTTGATGTGCAATTATAGTTTTTTCCCTAGATAATTTTAAATTATTAAAAAAAACTCTAGCTTCCTGAATAGACATTTTGGTTATATCCCAAATTGACTTATCTTTAATCCTTACTGCTAGGCTTTCTTTTTTAAGCCTGGCTCCTTTGCAGGCCGGACATGGCAAGACCGACATAAAACGCGAAATCTCATTCTTTAGATAATCGCTTTCCGTCTGATGGAACAATCTTTCCAGATGCGGAATCAGGCCCTCGAATCTCCTGCCCCAAATCCATTGATCGGCCCCATACAGAATCGCTTTTTGGATATCCTTACTTAACTGCTTAAATGGCGTATCAAGGCTAAAATTTAAATTATGAGCCAACTCGCGCAACATCCCGCGATAATAAAGAATGTATCCTCTTCCGCCTCTTTTCCATGGCTCTATTGCCTCAAGCACCGGCTTGCTCTTGTCAGGGATAACTAAATCAGCATCAAATTCCAGTTTCGTGCCTAATCCGTTACATGCCTCGCAGGCGCCATAGGGAGAATTAAAAGAAAAAATTCTCGGCTCGACTTCCGGCAAGCTTATCCCGCAGACCGGACAGCTATATTGCTCGCTAAATAATATATCTTTCTTTTTATCTACGTTGTGAATAATAATTATACCCTTACCGATGCTTAAAGCCGTCTCTACGGAATCAACGAGCCTTTTTTTAATCTCTGGGTTAATTGATAATCTATCGACCACAATCTCAATATTATGCACTTTATATTTATCTAATTTTACCTTCTCGTCAACTTCATAGATTTCTCCGTCAATACGCACCCTCACAAATCCGGCTTTTTGGGCTTGAGAAAAAATATCTTTGTACTCGCCTTTTCTCCCCCTGACCAAAGGAGATAATATCTCTATTTTATTACCTTTGGGTAAAGTTAATACCTGCTGCACAATTTGTTGTGAAGATTGTTTCTCTATGAGTCGGTTGCATTTGTGGCAGTAAACCGTGCCAATCCTAGCAAATAAAAGTCTTAAATAATCATAAACCTCCGTCTGGGTAGCAACCGTAGAACGCGGATTTCCGCTAGCAGTTCGTTGTTCAATTGCAATTGCGGGAGATAAGCCTTCAATGTATTCAACATTGGGCTTCTGGAGCTGTTCTAGGAACTGCCTGGCGTAACTGGAAAGGCTTTCGACGTAACGGCGCTGGCCTTCGGCATAGATAGTATCAAAAGCTAAAGATGACTTACCTGAACCGCTCAATCCGGTAACAACTACTAGCTTGTTGCGGGGAATCTTTAAACTGATATTCTTAAGATTGTGCTCTTTTGCACCATGAATAACAATAAAATTATTTCCTGATCTTTTTAACATCGCGATATGTCATAAAAACTTTGGGATTCTTTTAGGAGAGATAAAATACAAAGGCTTCGCTCCCAGCAAACAGACATGTGTGGCTTAATACGAAGTTTTAATCTTTATATTTTGATCATTTTTAATGGCCCCTGCAATCACTTTTTCGAAAGAAATGCAGGGGCCATTTTTTAAACTGCTATTATCTTCTCCTCTTTTTACCTCCACGCACCATTTTTGCGCAAGAGATATCACCTTTCTTATCGATGAAATAGAGGTAACCGACCTTCTTCTTTATTCCTACTTTAGCGACCTTCTCCGGCTTGCCACCTTTTTTCTTTCCTCGTGCCATTTTCGCCCTGGAGACGTCACCTTTCTTATCGACGAAATAAAGATAACCTTTTACCTTCTTCACTCCGACTTTCTCGACTTTCATTGCCATAACTAATTCACCCCCTTTCTATGTCCCAATTTTAATGGGATTTAAAATATTTTTGAGCATTGCCATAGCTGAAAGTACTGCTAAAAAACTCGTTTTAGGATTGTCTGGGCATGGAAGATTCTCCGTAATTGTTTTTATCGAACCGAAATCCCCTTCAACAATTATCTCGTGAGAATTTCTTTTATATTCTGGAGAAGTAAGAATCTTAACCGAAACTTTGTCCTTGCAATTAGACGCGAGGCTTAAGACTGCTGCCACATTTATATTCTGGGGGAATAATCTAACAGCCATATCAACGTTACCTTCAAAGACAACAGTTTCCTTATCAACATGCTCCAAATCAAAATGACTTTTTAATAAATACGGATTCCCGATTAACCCCGATGGCGGTTTTCTGGTAGTAAGCGTGATACTTTTTATATCTGAGAAAGATGCTGCTTTGATAGCGTCCAATCCTGCGACGGCTCCGGAAGGAAAATATATGCTGCATTTTTTTTCTTTAGCCAATTCAAGAACATCTTCGGCTTCAAGCATGCCGCCAACGCTCATAATCATTATATCTCTGCCGGCATCCACTACAGATTTTGCTATGGATTTTGAATCCTTTGCACTAGAGGCCTCAATGACTAAATTACTTTTCTTTATTAAATCCTCCAAAGATAAGGAAGCTACATTTTTCTTTTTTAATTCGCTTGCCAAGCGGTATACTCTCTCTAAATTAGTATCATAAAGACCGCTTAATTCTGCTTGGTCTGCGAAATTATCGACTATAGACTTGGCAAGCCTGGAGCCGATTGCCCCGCAACCAACAATACCGATTTTCAATTTTGTTTTCTTTGTACTCATTTCACGATAATATTGTCAATTAGCCTGGTTTTCCCTATCCAAACAGCTACAGCAATCAGCGTATTCCTTTTTATTTTATTTACTGGTTTAAGCGTATAAAAATCGACACAAGCAACATAATCAGTCTTTACATTTTTCTTGGTTTTTATTAATTCTTT
>VGKH01000062.1 GCA_016867135.1 Candidatus Omnitrophota bacterium | reverse complement strand
CAAATAAAGATTGCCTTCTATGGATTTCAATGAAACCGAATGCCCCGGAACAAGCTTTGCTAAATCCAGATTTTCGCTAGATGCAAACCGCTGCCAATTTACAGCGCGGGGGCCTCCCAAAACTTCCCAGGTCCTTTGATTTTCGCCGTGGGTTACTCTTGCATTTATGCCGCCGGAAACTTTATCGGCGTAATATTGATTCTGGAGGGTAAATTCGAATTTAGGCGCATTAACTATTTCTGAATTTTGAGTAATGTCAAAGGCCGCGCCAACTGGAAAGTGTAATGTGGATACAAATCTATTAGATTCATCTACGCTGGTAGTGACCCTTAATAAATCCCTGAAATTTGTCAGCCTTCCTTTTGTTTGGGCATTATCAAATCTTAAGCCTGCCAGTCTCTGGGAATCAATTACGGCCTTATCGCCTTGCTTGAATCCGGAAAGCGTATTGTATCCGGCTAAATTCATGAAATGGACATCGTCGCCGCTTAAATATGCCTCGGCGCCATCTGCAAAAACCTGAGGTCTAAGAGAAGCATCAAAAGTTATGTAACGACCTGGCCCTCTGGCTGTAAAACGGCCGAGCTCGGAATTAATATTTTTAAAATCATATACTGCTGGAGCTTCTCTATCGCTTGCTGCGCTTGTCCCGCCAATATAACTTTCCATCACCGCCGGGCCTTGGGAATGAACCATGTCTCCGCCTGTGGCTTCGAATCCAGTAAAATAACCTTGTGAGTCAGGTATAGAGAAACTAACTATAGGAAGGCTTCCTGTCGCAGTTGTGCCAATCCCTTGGCTTGTAATGTTGCCATACTGAGCCACAGAATTCTGTAAATCTTGAAGCTTAGGAAGACCTTGCGCATTATGAGCTATGTTCCATTCTATTGCCTTTAATGGCAGAGCGGTCTGTAGGATTGCTTTGCCGTCGGAGTAAACCCACACAGCTCGCACATCATCGCGTCTACCGATATTCTCAACTGTCATATTTGTGCTAACTCCCAGGGAACGTCCAGGTTGCCCCGTGCTAAAGAAACTCATCTCATTTTGTGTTGGGGTAGGCGTAAACTTATTGTCTGGGATAAATCCTGCGATGCCGTCCTTAAAAGCTGTAGAATCCCAAGTAAGTCTTGCCCCAGGCGTAATTGGCACGCCGGCGTTAGTTAATGGAACCATTCCGGCTAAGGTCACAAAAGCGCTGCCAGCCGAAGTTCCTTCCAGGCGGCCTACAGTGGCATCGAGCGCTTTTTGCGGAATTACCGAACTGAGCGGTGGCGTAGAAACTCCGCCCGGCTTTAAGGTCTCCTCAGGATTGAAAAATGTAGCGGCCATGGGCTTGTAATTCCAAACATAATATCCTCTATCGGTATCGGCTGCAGTATCTAAATTTATACTGTGGGATGAATATCCGTATGGAGTAACCCAGACGGTTGCCCGGTCATCTTCTTTGGGGCTGATATTATGGTCTTTGGCGAATTTTCTGGAACCCGTAGTCTGCTCGCCGGAATCTGCGCCAAAAACATCTTTCCACCAGTTGACTCCGGTCCAGGGAATGGCCACAGCATTCTTTCCCGGCTCAAGTATGGTCTGGCTGTCATAGCGCTGTATGTTTCTATCGCGGTCGCGATATGCGCCTCGAACTAATTTTCCGTCTTTCACATATTCAGTCACCGGCGAAGCCAATGTTACATCATGGCCTACACTGCCACCGGCCGGATCTTTATATTGGGTGCTAAAACCCATCAATGTCCTTGATGTCTCAGGCGGCTTGCTGGCGTTAAAAACGGTTACCTCAAAAGAATTGTTAGTATTGTAGACCGGCGTGGTGAGATTGATATTATTTTGCACGGCATTGAAATCGTATCCGGCATAACCGTAACTATTATAGGAATTATTATAATTGTTGTAATAATTATTATAGGTATTGGCGCCATAACCGGAATAGCTGTAATCGTAACCGCCGCCCCAGTCGCCGGGCGCGCCTTTGACATTTTGCGCTTCTTCTTTAGTAAGGATAATCGCGTCTTCATTTTCCCGGCTTAAAAGGAAGTATCCGCTTAAAAGCGAAAGGAATGTATCTTTAGGAAGGCTGAAAGGCTTATCGACATTGTTTTGGATTAACCAGACTTTATCGCCTTCGATTTTTTCTACTAAAGCAAAATGCTCCGGATTCTTGATGTGGACGATGAAAGGAATGGGAAGCGCGAAGATTTTCTCGTCGACATTCAATTCTACAGGATAAAGTTTAGTGCCGTAATGCTTGGCGACTTCAGACAAGCTATAAAGGGAAGTAAAAAGTTTGCCCTCGAATTTATCGGTTGCGCCGCTTAAGATATCGGTTAATATGGTAAGGATGGATAATTCTTCAATTGAGGCCTCGACATTATATCCTTTTAAGATATAACCTAAGCCCTGGATACCGCAGTTGATGGGCTTGGTATCTTTATCTTTTAACCAATTATAAATACTGTCGACTTTTTTCTTGGTAAGGAAAATCCCTTCTTGGTTTTTATTCTCTACTTCGAGATTCTCGTCGAGCTTTACGTTCTTTAACATCTTATAGGAAAGCCCGTTCAAAGAACGTTTTACATTCTCGGCGACGATAAGTTCGGATGCGATATTCACCGGCCCCTGGACTATTCCTCCGGCCAGCGGAGTCTGCATGCCTTGGGGAAGATTGCGATACAAAACCGCGGGATTATATTCAATTGCCCAGGCAACCTGTTCAGGCAAAAACACCGCCACAATGATAAACGCAACCACCCTTACCCAAGCAGGAAATCTCCTCTTCTCGGGCTTTTGCGCTCTGTCTTGTGACTCGCCTAATTGTGGGCTCTTTTTTTCTTCTTCCATTGTCTTCATTATGGCATTGGTATTTGTCCAATCTGGCCCAACACCGGATGTTGCCAATCATTTAAAGCTGAATTAATAAGGTCTGTGCGATTAAAGATTCTTGGGAAAGAAAAAGTATCCCCCATGCCAATAGGCAGATATATCAAAGAATTTGTCGGAGCTGTTGTATTTTCCGGTGGCACAGGAGCTACTTGGGAACTGTTCTGATTATTGTATACAGCACGGGCAAGCGCCGCAGAAATATCCTGCATTGCTGCGCTGGAATCGATATTTTCAATCCTTACATTACCATCTACTACATCGGATAAAGGAATAGTGGGCGTAGCACCCATATCGCTAAGCTCTATATCTGAACCGTAAGGAGTGCTGACTTTAGTCCTATAGGCATATACCGCATCCAGATCGCTGTCCTGCGGCCCTTCTGTAATCATAGAACGATCAGTGCCTGTTAAGTTATAAGTTCTCATATTGCCAAGCATATCGGCACGCTGGACATTGCCTTTTTCTTGCGCGTCAGCATACTCGGTTTTAATCTTATCTTGTATTTTGCTTCCATCATAAACATAAGCTTGGAGGCGATCAAAACGACTGGCGCCGTCTTGGTCGTATCCGGACTTAACTCCCCATGTGGGCATAGCGTATGTCTTGCCTGTATCGCCTGGCATATGTACGTATTTAGAGAATTGCACCTCTTGGACGCTGCCAAGTTCGCTATCCAGATATTCTTGGGTCTGGTCATGCCTGAAACTCAGCATAGCTGCCACCTCAGGAGTCATATAGACATCTCTTGCCACTGTAAAAATTATGTCCCTATTGATATCTTTTGTCGCTAGCGCCTCGGGCTGGCCGTCTGCAATCGGTGAATCTTGAGTTTTCTTGGCATCTGCTATGATTACTTGACCGACAAGACTTCTCACCAAAATCCTATCTACATCTTCTTCGCTATACCCTTCATAAGTTGAAATGAAGCTTTTTATTTGATCGCCTAATCCGCTATTGCTATCGCGCTTTATGATATTATAAAACGCTTGTGGCTTTAATGACTCTTCAAGCAATTGCTTTTTAAGATCGGGATGTAGTTCAACCTGCTCCCGTATCTTACCCTCTAATATTTCCACACCTTGATACATTTGGCTGGTTGTATTATAACTTTCCGAGAAGTCTTCTTTGCTTTTTTGGATTATTTCATCAGTCAATCCTAAGTCTTTCAATATGGCTTCGCACTCTTCAGGCGTTCCCGCGTCTTCTAATATTTTTTCTAAGTCTTTTATTCTTTCAGGATCTTTTTCTTTCTTTAAAAGTTCAGCCGCGCCTAATCCGAGAACAGCCTCAGCGAACCGGTCGTATACAACCGTGGGCCCAACAACGTAATTCGCCCTGGCATCACGCTGGATACCTGATCCGATAGTACGATGAGTAACTTTATCTGTCGGGCCTGTCCATGGGCTTTGGCCACCACCGACAGAATAGATATTCATTTCATAAGTAACATTGGGCCCGGTTGAATACAATTTATCAATCTCAACCTCTTTTCCGATGATTTCTTCTGTAGGAGCAGAGCCTGGCAAATATAAATTCTTAACTTCTGCGACATTGACTCTATCGGGAGCTACCCTGCCAGTATAATCTTTGCCCATGTCGTAGGAAGTAGTGTAAGGCGCCTTAGATCCTGGCTTTACCTTTAAGCTACCCCAATCCTGAGTTACGCCATCTGCTTCATAAGCCCGGGCAGAGGCAAGCCTCCATCCTGTCTGGCCATGAATAATATTTTTCTTTTCCTCTATGGTAAGGCCGCTCCAATCCCTGCCGTCGGAAGTCTTGCCTAATAAAGCTGCGCTGACAATATGCAGGTCGGAAAGTGTGGCGTCGGATAAATCAGATTTGATTTTGATTCCTCTGCCATCATCATAACCTAAATCTTTGCGCATTTCTTTCGATACCTGGAAGATTTCATCCAAAAATGCCATTCTTTGCTCTTCAGACATCTGCATAAATTTAGCGCGCAAATCCTCTTGAGGCATCTCCCAGATGCCTTCTTTGCGTTCGATTTTTGCGCTCATTTCTTCGCGCTTGGCGGCATCTCGAGCCAAATATCTGTCATCCTCTAAAACTATCTCTCCGGGTTTTGCGGATCTTTCAATGGTTGTGCGTTTCTCTCCTGGCCAAGTATCGGGCAAGCTAATTGCGGTATTGTCTATATCTTCAACTAAGGCAGTGCCAAAATGGTTGGAATAATATTTAGTAGACCTGTCCAATTTAGTATGTTCCCACTGCCCAGCATCGCCATTCTTTGACGGGACATAATCATGCCCGTAATATGAGGTCTCGATTGGCCTGCCGTATTGGTCGCGCTCTGTGCGGCTTAGCAAGGCATATTGCGGCAAGAACACTGTCCTGCCCTGGCTGACTTCATTGAAAATAGTTTGTACATTCTGTTTTTTATCGGGAGTTTCTACCTCATCACCCGGGATATAAGTGGCTAATCTCATAAGCTGGCTGTCTTTTCTAAGATCTTCTATTTCGAGAGTTCTTTTAACTTTTTCTCCCACCAGACTACCTTTTAATGCTTCTCTATGTACAAATCGAGCTTCTTCGGAAAGTCCTTTTTCTTTCTCTCGAGATTGATCCAATAAACTGTCGTAGGCGACTTTCTCTTCTCCAGGCGCAACCTCGACAATCAAACCTCTAGTGTATTCATTCTCTAAAACGTTACGTAGGGCACCAGATCCTCTGTTCAAAGCCAAAACCTGTTCATTACCATAAGTTTCGCTAGGCATGGCAATACCGGATATGGAAGGCGAATAAGAACTGATTACCTGTCTTGAAGTACCAGTCTCTAACGCCATTCTTGCATTCTGGTCAAAATCCTGGCTATTGGTTCCTGCGGCCAAGTCGTCATTTAATTTTGCAATTGTTGCAGCCTCGGTTGCTGGGCTCATCGGTGCAGAAGTTACTACTTTACGGTCAACGGTATAATCTACAATGCCGCCGGTGACAAAGTCACTGGCAGTAACATTACCATACATTTGTCTGGCTGCAGCTGCCGTAGTCATGGCGCTGATAAAAGGAATGCCTTTGCCGGGGAGAGAGCTCATTGCCATTCGATCCTCAATTTCTGATTGCAGACCGGCAATCTGGCCAGCAATAGAAGCAGCGGCATTAGGCAAATTATCTATCGCTGCTTCAACAAATCTATCTTGCGTAATATTAGATAATTCAAGCCCAGAAGCTTTAATTATCTCGCGCTGCCATGATCCCGGGAGTTTTTTAACCTCTGCGTAAATCTGATTATCCAATTCTATCAATCTCGCCAAAGCTTGGGGATTAACCCCGTCTTCAGGCACCATCCAGCCGCCTACTCTTTCTTGCTCAAGGCGTGCTGTTACTGTCTTATATACATCAGCCTGGAACGCATTTTCCTCAATTTTCTGCATGGAGCTAAAAACTTCAGTGCGTTGCACACCGAGATTTGCCAATTGGCTATTAATTTCTTCTGCATCCCCCTGCTCAGTTGATAATAGGTTATTTAACCGCGCAATCTCGCCGTCAATTTTGGCTATATTCTGCGCTGCTGTTTGCCCCTCTTCCGGATGCCTGCTAGTAAATGTATCTAATGCCTCTTGGCCTTCACCGAGGCTAATGCGAGTGGCCATTTTAGCAATATTGGAAGTGATTATATTATCTTCTTCTTTCTCGCCGGCTGTCAGGCCATCCCTGCGAAGCTCAATTAATTTTGCCGTCATGCCTATCAATGCTTCTCTATCCTCAGGTTTAATCCGGCTCACCGCGGAACTGGAAAATGCCTCTTCCTGCTCGATGAGCCTGGCGACTCTGACCATAAGGCCTGCCAGCTCTGGGTCGGAATTTATTTGGGCTAATAATTCTTTTCTTTCATTCCCTCGGCTGACTATATCCTTTGCCGCTATCCGAGCCGACTCCGGAAACAATGAATTCATTTCATAAATCTCATCGATTACAGCTCGTTGCCGTTGCTTAACCCATTCCAATTCCCTGTCACGTGCAGCTGATTCCCGTTCGTTGGCTCGGCCTCTGGATGGCCTGCCTGCAAAGATATCATCCAAAGCCAAATCACTTCCGTCGGATGATACTGCCCCTCGTTCCCTTAATCTTGCCTCTCGCCTATCAAGGTCTTCTAATTCTTTTCTTAATTTCGCCAGTCTCTCTTTTCTAACTTCTATCGGAACTCCTAATAACTGGTCCATCTCCTTAAACAACCGATTAATCTCGTCTGCCTGGCGTGCCTCGGTCGGCTTAAAAGAGGCGTATTCCCGGTATTTTTCTTGAATCTTCATTCCCGGAACGTGGATATTAATTGCCGCGCCAATGGATCTGGCTAAATCCTGGGTTGCCTGCGAGGCGATATAAGATGTGCCGATTGATGCCCTGACTTCATTCGGATTTGCGCCCTGAGCTCCGGCCTGAATAATACTAACGAATTCGTCCTGTTTTGCCCTGTGGGCTTCCAGGCTGACATTGCCTTTGGCGTCAGGTGGAACATCAGGGAACGGCGAAGCTGCCCTGAAAAGCGCCAAGTTAAGATTGTTATTGAAGTTTTCCCAGGCTGCCTTATTAAAAGTTTTTAAACCCTCTAAATTGAAGCTTAATTTTCCGCCTAAATGAGGATCGGAATCCTTTAAAAAGTAGGTC
>VGKH01000061.1 GCA_016867135.1 Candidatus Omnitrophota bacterium | reverse complement strand
ATTTCAGCGTCGATCTCTTGGGAGTTTTAAAACCAGATTCTTCTTTAAACAGAATAGATTTCCGCGCGGCAGAAAAAACCTTTTCTTTGCTTTATCGGCTTTCAAAGATTGCAAAAAATAGGATGATCATCCAGACTTCAAATCCTTCGCACTGCATCATGCAGGCAATATATAAGCATGACTTAAATTATTTTTATAAGCAGGAGCTATCTAACAGGAAGGAGTTAGGTTTTCCGCCATTCAAACATTTAGCTCAAGTTAATTTACGCGGTAAGAATCAAGAAAGAGTAAAAGAGGTAAGCTTTGCTTTATTTGAGAATTTAACAAAGATAAATAAATCCAAGAGCATAGAAATATACGAGCCTAATCCTTCGATACCCGCCAAGCTAAGAGGCAATTTCTATTGGAATATATTACTGAAGGGTAGTTCAGTAAAAAATATTTGTTCACTTATACGCAAACCCATATTAGAATATAAAAGGAAATCCGGGGTAATAACCACGGTAAACGTAGATTTGTAAAGGATAGAGATGAAGATTGTTTTCTTTGGGAGTTCTGAATTTGCAGTTGAGTCGCTGAAAAGGCTAGCGGCATCCAAAAATGAATTAGCCTGCGTAGTAACACAGCCTGACCGGCAAAAAGGGAGGCACCTTTTGTTTAGTTCTACGGCAGTGAAAAACACCGCTGTCAGCCTGGGGTTGAAATTGCTGCAGCCTTCAAAAATAGACTCGGCATTTATAGAATCAATGAAAAAAATGCAGGCTGATATTTTTGTTGTGGTATCTTACGGTTTAATTTTGCCTAGGAATCTAATCTTGGTTCCTAACAAAATGGCTATCAATGTTCATGCGTCTTTATTGCCTAAATTCAGAGGGGCAGCGCCGATAAACTGGGCGATTATTAAAGGCGAAAAGAAGACAGGTATAACCATTATCAAAATGAACGAGTTTATGGATCAAGGAGAGATGCTTGCCCAGCAAGATATTGAGATAAAAACATCGGACACTTCAGATACGCTGAATAAAAAGCTTTCTAATTTGGGTGCAGAATCTTTGGTTAGTGCTTTAATAGATATAGAGCAAGGCAAAGCGGTATTAAAGAAGCAAAATTCTAAAGAAGCGACTCTCGCCCCAAAACTAAAAAGGATAGATGGCTTAATCGATTGGTCAAAATCCGCAGAGGATATTTTTAATCAGATTAGAGGCACAGTTCCCTGGCCGGGAAGTTTTAGCTATTGGCAGGGAAAACTATTAAAGATTTGGCAGGCAGATGTTATAGCCTTGGATGTAGCCAACCTTAAGCCCGGAGAAGTGATAAGCGCCTCCAGAGAAGGAATTTTAGTGGCTTGCGGCGATGGCGCTATCAGTATCAAACTGTTACAGTTAGAATCTGGCAAGAAGTTGTCAGCGGATCAGTTCATTTGCGGCCACAAGATAAACAAAGGCAATATATTAAGTTAAAAAATACTTGCACAAAAAATTAGATTTGTGATATAATCTAACTCTATTCTATAAGAGAGGTAAAATGCCAGAGTTAAGAAAAGATCCTATAATCGGCCGCTGGGTTATAATTGCCACAGAAAGGGCAAGGAGGCCGGATGATTTTAAGGCGCCGCACGACGGGCCTCCGGAAGGAGAATGCCCTTTTTGCGAAGGCAGAGAATCGCAGACTCCGCAAGAAATTAGAGCTGTTAGAGATCCTCATTCAAGGCCCAATACTCCAGGATGGAAGGTCCGTGTAGTCCCAAGTATTAAACCCGCTTTAAGAATAGAAGGTAAGCTTAATCGTCGCGGCATAGGGGTATATGACTTGATGGATGGTATTGGAGCGCACGAAGTAATAATTGAAACTCCAAAGCATATAGATAATATTTGTGATTTAGAGGTAGAGCAGATAGGTCATGTGATCGACTGTTATAAAGACAGGTTGATAGATTTAGAGAAAGACCCTCGCTTTAAATACGTTTTAGTATTTAAGAATTATGGCTGGGTAGCTGGCGGCGGCAGGATAGGGCATTCACGTTCCCAGCTTATTGCCACACCGGTCAATCCCAAACGAGTCAAGGAAGAGCTCGCAGGTGCCAAAAGATATTTCGATTACCATGAAAGATGCGTTTTTTGTGATTTGATAAAACAAGAGCTGGATGAGAAGGTGAGGGTAGTTTTGGACGTAGATGGTTTTGTCGCGGTAACGCCATTTGCATCGCGCTTTCCGTTTGAAGTATGGATTTTGCCCAAAAAACATAACTGCGACTTTATTAAACTTGACCAGGCCGAAGAAAAAGGTTTAGCCCAGATTTTAAAAGAAGTATTGCTAAAGATGAAGAAAGGGTTGGGTAATCCTCCTTACAATTATATTTTACATACCGCTCCCTTTAGGAAGGCTAAGGCCGGTTATTGGAAAACAGTTGAACAGGATTACCATTGGCATATAGAGATAATGCCGAGGCTTACGCGCGTTGCCGGTTTTGAGTGGGGGACTGGTTTTTATATTTGTCCGCTCCCGCCGGAACAGGCAGCTGAATTTTTAAGAGGAGTGCAAATTTAATGAGTCAGCTTAGACGTGATCCTATAACAGGAAGATGGGTTATCGTAAACGTTGAAGAACCCAGCGGCCCAGATGCATTTGAAAAGGAAGAGCATGTTTTTAAAGGGATTAACTGTCCTTTCTGTTATGGAAATGAAAACTTGACTCCTCCGGAAATGGATGTCTTTAGAAATTCAGGGACAGGTCCCAATACTTCGGGTTGGCAGGTTAGGGTTGTTGCCAATAAATTTCCCGCGTTAATAAATACAGGAATTTTAGATAGGCATGGAGTCGGTATATATGATATGTCCAGCGGAATCGGCGACCATGAAGTTATTGTCGACTCTCCAGAACATAAATCAACCCTAGCTGACTTAAGCGACCATCAGGTAGAATTGGTAATTAATATGTATTGTCAAAGAGCCATGGCTTTGATTCAAGATCCACGTTTTAAATACATTTTAATATTCAAGAATCATGGACCTTCTGCGGGAGCATCCTTGGAGCATGACCATTCTCAGCTTATCGCTCTTCCTATGGTTCCCAAGAATGTTCTGGAAGAGTTGCACGGCTCTCATCACTACTATAATTTCCGCGGAAGATGCGTTTTTTGCGATATGATATTCCAGTTAGAGCAAGGCAGAGAATTGATTATTTCAGAGAATGAAGATTTTATATCTTTTTGTCCGTTTAGTTCGCGTTTTCCTTTCGAAGTCTGGATTATCCCTAAAAGACACAGTCCATACTTTTGTCATATGCAGGATAGAGAGAAGCCTGCCTTAGCAAGGATTTTGAGAGAGACATTAATAAGATTGAAGAAAGTTTTATCTGATCCGGCGTATAATTTTATAATTCATACTTCGCCCTTAGATGAAGTAAATGAAGAAAGTTATCATTGGCACATTGAAATAATGCCTAAATTAACGAGAGTTGCAGGCTTTGAATGGGGAACAGGTTTTTATATCGTGCCAACCCCTCCAGAAGTCGCAGCAAAATATTTAAGGGAGGTTAAATAAAGACGCAATTTACGGAACGAAGTGAACGTAAATTGTTAGTCTGAATTTAACCCAGCACTTATTTGTTAACAGACAAAATTTGAACAAATAAGTGCTGGATCCAATTCGCACAGTGACTTATGTTCCATAAGTCACGTGCTCATAGGAGGTGCAGTTGTAATGGCGGTAAAAGTTGGTATTAACGGATTCGGGAGAATCGGTCGGCTAGTTTTTAGGGCGGCAATAGGTCGCAAAGACGTTGATTTTGTCGCGGCAAACGATCTCCCCGTAGGAACTAAAACATTGGCCCATCTGTTGAAATATGATTCTACGTTTGGAGAATTAAAGGCCGATATCAAAGTTACAGATGATGCTTTAATCGTAAACGGGAAAACAACCAAAATTGTTAGCTACAAATCACCAGCCGAGATTCCTTGGAAAGATTTGGGAGCAGAGATTGTTGTTGAATCCACAGGTATTTATACCGACAGGGAAAAGGCTGAAGGCCACCTTAAGCAGGGAGCAAAGAAAGTTATCATCAGCGCTCCGGCTAAGGGAGAAGATGCGACAATAGTCTTAGGTGTTAATGAGAAAACTTACGATCCCAAGAAGCATAACATTATTTCCAATGCTTCTTGCACTACTAATTGCTTGGCGCCGTTAGCTAAGGTATTGCTCGATAACTTCGGTATTAAATCTGGCGTTATGACCACGATTCATTCTTATACCAATGACCAGAGAATACTAGATTTTCCGCATAAGGATTTGCGCCGCGCGCGCGCCGCAGCAGTTTCCATGATACCTACGACTACTGGGGCAGCAAAAGCCATCGGCTCTGTTATCCCGGAGTTAAAAGGGAAAATGGATGGTTTGGCAATAAGAGTTCCGACTCCAAACGTTTCCCTCACTGATTTAAGCTGCATTTTAGAGAAGGAAGCAACCGTTGAAAGTATCAAGGCAGCTTTCAAGAAAGCAGCAGAGGCGGAATTAAAAGGTATTCTTCAGTATTGCGAAGAGCCTTTAGTGTCCAAGGATTTTAACGGGAATACCCATTCATGTATTTTTGACGCAGAATTGACGCGCGTTATCGACGGAAAACTAGCCAAAGTCTTAGGCTGGTATGATAATGAGTGGGCGTATTCTTGCAGGGTTGTTGATTTGGTAGAATATATCGCAAAAAAAGGTCTTTAAACAACATAACTGTCTTGAAAGAGAGGTGAATTAGAAATGTTTCGTAAAAACGCGTCTTCAAAAAACAAAAAGAGATCGTTTAAGAAAGTTAGCGCAGATGAGTTTAGCCGCTTGGTTCAGGAACGCGCCTATTCTTATTTCGAAGAGAGAGGTTTTCAAGCTGGTAATGATCTCGATGACTGGCTAAGAGCAGAGAAGGAGATTAAGAAAGAATTATCATTATAAATAGTTTCTTGAATAAATCTCTTATAAGTTTCTCTTACTCGAGTTTTTTGGCAGTAGAGAGAAAAGTATAGATATATTGTAAAAGGTTTTTAATATTCTTTAGAAAGTTATATAGGCTTAAAAATAAATATGTAAAGGAGTATTGTTGATATATTGGGCTCCTTTTTTACATTTATATCAACCACCCACACAATCCTTTCCGGTACTGGAAAAGGTAAGCAGCGAATCTTACCGCCCACTTCTTAAAGTCTTAAAGAGAAACCCAAAAGCCAAAGTAACCTTTAATATCTGCGGTGTTCTTACCCAAATGCTGGCGGAGCATAACGGCACAGACATAATATCTGATTTTAATAAATTGGCAAAAAGCCGACAGATTGAATTTGTGGAATCTGCCAAATATCACGCCATCCTGCCACTTATCCCGGTGAATGAGTCCAAAAGGCAGATAAAACTCAATAATGAGACCAATACAAAATTCTTTGGAGAAAATTATAAGCCTCGCGGTTTTTTCTTGCCGGAAATGTGTTATTCCGCCAGCAGCGGCCAGCTAATTAAAGATTTAGGCTATGAATGGGTGCTTTTAAGCGGTGTCTCCTGTACAGATGATTGGCCGTTGGATGTGATTTATAGAACTAAAGCAGAATCCCCCCACATAATTACTTTTTTTAGAGATGATATTGTTAGCAATAGAGTTAGTTTCCGCAGCGTAGATAGCTTGGGTTTTATCGCTGCCTTGGAATATTTGGCAAAAGGAAAGAAAGACATCTATGTTATTACTGCGATGGATGCGGAGACGTTTGGCCATCATATTAAAAACTGGGAGAAGTTATTTTTAGAGAAGCTTTTTAAGATTATCGCCAGCAAAAAACGAAAGATTAAGAAGCAATTGATTCCGCATATCAAGGTTGTTACAATAAGCGAACTTTTGGATACATTCCCTATTAAAGAATCAAAGCCGCCGCTTAACTCATCCTGGAGTACCACAAAAGAAGATATTACAGTCAAGGATTACTATCCTCTTTGGAGAAACCCGGCGAATAAAATACATAGCCTTCAATGGCAACATCTGCATATATGTTTTAAGCTTGTCAATGCCGCAAGCCACGTACAAGATGGCGAAGAAACCAAACGTCTTTATGAGGATGCTCGGGAATCTTTAGACAAGGCTCTTCATAGTTGTCAATTTTGGTGGGCTAACAAAGGCCGGACATGGAGCTTGAAGCTTATAAATAAAGGCCTTATATTGCAAGAAGAGGCGTTATTCAGCGCTTATAAAACTTTAGTCCTATCAAAATACCCAGAGAAATCCAAGAGAAAATTCTATCTACAGATGCTGGCGGCAAGAAATATCGCCTGCAAATTAAGAGATAGACTTTACACCGCATAAACAATAAACAAGACCAATATGAATAAAATATTTTTTGCGATGGCGTTGCACTTTCATCAGCCGGTGGGTAATTTCGATAATATTTTCGAAAGGGCACACAAGCTTTGCTATGGTCCCTTTCTTAATCTTTTGCATGATTACCCGGATATTAAAATGACCTTTCATGTATCTGGTTGTCTGTTGGATTATTTGGAAGAAAAACATCCCAAGACTATAAGCTTGATCAAAACAATGGTATCAAGAGACCAAATTGAAATGATGGGCGGAGGCTATTACGAGCCGATTTTGCCTGCGCTTCCCGAAAGAGACTTAAAAGGCCAAATCAATATGATGTCGGATTATATTAAGAATAGATTTGGCGAAAAACCTAAAGGCATGTGGATACCCGAGCGCGTCTGGCAACCGGGTCTCGCTAAGCCTATTAATGAATCCGGAATAAAATATTCTATTTTAGACGATACTCATTTCTTAAGGGCTGGATTAAAGAAGGAAGATTTGCATGGTTATTTCTTCACCGGTAAAGGCACCAAAAAGATTGCGATTTTCCCGTCGGATAAAACACTTCGCTATACCATGCCTTTTAAGCTGCATCATGAAACCATAGATTATTTTAAGAATGAATCTAGGCATAGAGATAATCTGCTTTTTACTTATGGAGATGATGGAGAGAAATTCGGAGAATGGCCAGGTACGCATGAATGGGTTTTTAAAGAAAACTGGCTGAAAGGTTTTTTTGAAGCACTTATACAAAATAGAGAATGGATAAACTTGATTAAGCTTTCAGATTATCTTAAAGATAATAAAGCTATTGATACGATAGATATACCTTCGGGTTCTTACGAAGAGATGATGGAGTGGTCCGGCGGCTCATGGCTAAATTTTCTTAACAAATATCCCGAAACCAACCAGATGCATAAAAAGATGGTTTATGTAAGCGAAAAGATCGCTGGCTTGGAAAGGAAGGCAGCCAGAAGCGATCAAACAAAATTAAAAGAGGCAACAAAGGAGTTATACAAAGGGCAGTGTAACTGCGGGTATTGGCACGGTGTTTTTGGGGGTCTTTACCTGTTTCATTTAAGAAGCGCCATCTATAGCCATTTGATTACCGCCGATAAAATTGCAGATGGAATTTTGCATAAGAAAGACAAAAAATGGCTGAGCATCAAGGAAATCGATTTAAATTTAGATGGTAAAAAGAAGATTATTATTGAAGACAAAACATTTTCTCTTAATCTTGATTCGCTCGGAGGAGTTTTAAGAGAATTTGACTATCGGCCGCTGTCTTTAAATCTTATCAACACTTTTTCCCGCAAGGAA
>VGKH01000060.1 GCA_016867135.1 Candidatus Omnitrophota bacterium | reverse complement strand
AAAAACCTAATTCTTTTTTTATGCGGTTAACTTTGCATTTTCTCGGGCAAAGCTCGCAAGATTCTAAGACACAAAAAAGTCTTTCGATTATTTTATCTAACTTGCCGCTTTCATATAGCTGGATATGGCCCGGTTTAGTCTTCATGCCAACATTGAACATCTTCTTTTAAATAGTCGCCTTTAAAGGCGTAAGCCAAAGCGCGACAACCACGGCAATATTGAATGTTGCATGAGGAGCATTTTCCTTTAAGATTATATTTTTTCCTTAACGCAAAAAGAACATCAGAATTCTCCCAAATATCGGTTAGATCGTTTTTCAAAAGATTTCCTATCGGAACATTCAATCTTCGGCAAGGATAAACATCGGCATTGGGCATAATGCAAAGCCCGTCTATCCCCACCGTGCAGGGAGCCCCCAGAAGCGACGGAATCCTGCTTTTTGGATGGAATTTCACCCAAAATGCCTTAAGGTGCAAAATATCGTTTAAATTACAATCAACCTGGCAGAGATCAATTAGCAGCTCGACCAGATTCTTCCAATCATCCTTTGATAGGACTTCTTTTTTCATTGCCATTGACTGGCCAAGGGGTATAAATCTTTCCAGGATAAAACCATCTAAGCCATTTTTTTTTGCGAAGGAAAATATCTTGGGGACCTCTTTTAAATTACTTTTAAGAAGAGTAAACATTAAGTCTACTTCAAAAACATTCTTGGATTTTAGAAGCTCAAAATTCTTTATTATTGTTTTAAATGTGCCCTTCCCTCTTATGCTGTCATTTATTTCCGGGGTTATACCCTCAAGTGAGAATTTTATCTTTTTTAATTTCTTGAATTTCTTTAGCTCATCGATTTTCCGATCATCCATAAGGGTGATATTGGAAATGATATTTAATTCTTTAATCTCTTTGGCTTCATTCAAATATTCTAAAAGAGGGATTAATTCCTTCTTAACTAATGGTTCTCCGCCGGTCAAAGTAATCAAGCCTTTTTTATTCCAGGAATTCAAAGCATCGAATATGTTATCACAAACGGTTTTAAGACCGTTCCAATCCAGATCATTTTTGAGAGTAAAATTATCTTGATAGCAATGCCTGCAACGCAGGTTGCATACGTCTGTTATGTGCCACTGAAAATAAAATGGGCTGCTCATTGTCTTGTTATTTAAGGGGTTATTCTACTTCGCATAATCAGTAAGAACGATGATAAATGCTTCGTAGAATATTCCTGCCTGCCGGCAGGCAGGCTCATCGGAATGATTCTCCGAAGCCTGTACCATTATGTTTTATTTGCAAGGCGAAGGAGAATAAAGATATGCCTCTTTTGCGGCCAGGATGAATTCTCTCATTAATCTGTAATCTTTCTTTCGGGGAGTTTTCTCAACTCCGCTTGAAACATCTACTGTGTAGGGCTTGAATCTTTTTATAAGCTTTTTAACATTCTTGGGATTTAATCCTCCGGAAAGGATTATATTTAAATCCGAATTCTTGATTTTTAAAAGTAGGTTCCAGTTAAAATTCTTGCCGCTTCCTCCCCGGACCTTTTCATCGAATGCATCCAATAGATAGCTATCTACCTCATAATCCTCTATAGCTTTTAAGCTGTCGGCATCTTTAATCCTGAATGCCTTGATGATTTTGATTTTATTCTTACCTTTGCCTGCCAACCTCTCGCAATAAGCGGGATCTTCTTCTCCGTGGAGCTGAACGTAGTCAAGATTACATTTCTTAACTACGCTTTTAACAAACTGTTCTGTCGCGTTAACAAAAACCCCTACTTTTCCGATTGACCTAGGAAGCGACTCCATTATTTTTCTTGCATCTGAAATCGATATGAATCTGGGGCTTTTTTTATAGAAAATAAAACCCAGGAAATCCACTCCGAGATTAGCGGCATTTAAGGCATCTTCTAAATTTGTGATTCCGCAGATTTTTACTTTCATGATATTTTAATATCCCATTAATTCTTTGACTTTTATATTGATATCTTCGGCTCTCAGGAATGTTTCGCCGATTAAGACCGCATTTGCTCCTAAATCTTTTAATGCGCTTATCTGGCGGTGATTGCTTAAGCCGCTTTCTACCACGATAATCTTATCTTTAGGGATTAAAGGAACCAATCTTTCCGCCTTCCTTAAGTCCACCTCAAAAGTATGCAAATTCCGATTGTTTATCCCGATAATCTTGCTACCTGCCTTTAGGGCTTTTTCTAAATCATTCCTATTTCCAACTTCTACCAGGCAATCTAACCCTAGGCTACTGGCTAAGGCTACGAATTCTTTCAGCTCCTCATCGGATAGAATCTCTGCAATTAATAAAATCGCGTCCGCGCCGATGAGATTTGACTCGTATATCTGATAAGTATCGAGAATAAAGTCTTTCCTTAAAACCGGTAATCTTGTCTTTTCCTTAATCTGCTTTAAATGAGCTACATTACCCTTAAAATATTTCTCTTCCGTCAATACCGATAGGGCATCAGCCCCTGAATCTTGATAAATCAGTGATATATCTACAGGATTAAAGTCTTGCCTGATGATTCCTTTAGAGGGCGAGGCCTGCTTTATCTCGGCGATAAGAGAAATCTTGCCTAGCTTGTTTATGGATTTTGCAAAAGATCTTTTGGGAGAGATTGACTGAGATTTTTTCTGCAGCTGGACTTCGGATAGATTGGCTTTCTGGCTTTCGACAAAGTCTTTTTTTTCTTGAATAATCTTATTTAAGAAGTCTTCAGGCAATTTTTTTAGTAAAGTCGATTAATAATGTTAATTTTTCTTTTGCTTTTCCTGAATCAATTGATTTTTCCGCAAGCTTAAGCGCGATTTTTATGTCGCTGGCTTTGTCTGCCGCATAAATCGCGCAGGCAGAATTAAGCAACACGATATCTCTTTCCGGGCCTTTTTTACCGGCCAATATATCTCTAGCAATTTCTACGTTGGTTGCGATATCTGCACCCATTAAGTCATCAGAAGTGGCCTTATTAATTCCGAAATCCGATGGGTTTATTTCGTAGGAAAATATTTTCTTATCCTTTACTTCGCAGACAACAGTCTTGGTTGTCGTAGTGACTTCATCTAATCCGTCTAACCCGTGGACTACCAAGGCGTGTTTAACGCCTAGGTTTTTCAGGACTTCGGCTAAGGGCTCAACCAAATCCTTGTCAAAAACCCCCAAAACCTGATGCGCTGCCTGGGCAGGATTAGTCAGGGGCCCCAAGATATTGAAGATTGTGCGGGTCTTTAGTTTCTGCCTGGCCGGCATGGCGTATTTCATTGCCGGATGAAGTTTAGGCGCAAACAAGAAACCTATTCCGATTTTAGCTAGACACTGCTCAACTGCTTCGGGGGAAATATTTATATTTACACCCAGCGCCTCCAATAAATCCGCGCTTCCGCATTTACTGGAAACTGAACGATTGCCGTGTTTGGCCACCGCTATCCCTGAAGCCGCAACGACAAAAGCGCTGATCGTTGAGATGTTGAAAGTCCCGGATTTATCCCCGCCTGTCCCGCAAGTATCAAGGATAATGTCTTCATTGGATTTTATCTTAACAGAGAATTTCCTCATCACCTTGGCAGCTGCGGTAATCTCTTCCGGAGTCTCGCCCTTGAGCCTAAGTTCTGCTAAGAAAGTGGCTATCTTATCGTCGTTAACCTGGCCGGTCATAATCTCCTGCATTACCTGCTGCATCTCCTGGGCTGTCAGGTTCATCTTTTTGTTGAGTTTGAGGATCGCTTCTTCAATCATTTTAATGAGTAGACGATTTATCGAGTCCGAGAGACGAGATAAATCGTAGCCCCGATTTATCGGGGCGTCTACGAATTAACCCAGCACTAATTTTACTAATAGCGCTGGTTTGTGGATACAACGGTTTCATTTGAATAAAACCCTTATTTTTTATTACGTGTCTTGTAGTAAAATTAGTGCTGGGGCAAATTCAGCCGACAGACTTACGTCACTAACGTTCCGTAAGTCTGGGCTTCATTTGCATAAAATTCTTTAAGATTTTCTTTCCTTCCAGTGTCAAAATTGATTCGGGATGGAATTGCACTCCCCAGACAGGAAGAGTCTTATGTTTTATGCCCATAATCTCCTTATCCTTAGTCTGGGCAATTATCTCTAAGCATTTTGGCAAGCTTTTTCTTTCCACAATCAAAGAATGATAGCGTGTGGCAACAAAAGGATTCTTTATCCCTTTAAAAATCGTCTTTTTATTATGATAAATCAACGATGTCTTCCCATGCATTAGTTTTTTCGCGCCGACAACCTTACCACCAAAAACCTCTCCGATGCACTGGTGACCCAAACAAACACCGAGAATAGGAATTTTGCCCGCGAATTCTTTGATTACTCGGCTTGATACGCCCGCATCAACAGGCCTTCCCGGGCCCGGAGAAATTACTATGCATTTAGGCCTTAAAGCTTTTATGCTATCAACGCTAATTTTATCATTGCGGAAAACTTCCAGGTCCTGACCAAGCTCAGCCAGGTATTGCACTAAATTGTATGTAAATGAGTCGTAATTATCGATAACTAAAACCATCTTATTCTTTTTCCCTGTGAATTTTTGCGCCTAATCTATTAAGTTTTATCTCTAAATTCTCGTATCCGCGATCAAGGTGATAAATTCTTGAAATCTCAGTCTTGCCACGGGCCACTAGGCCCGCCAAAACCAAGGCTGCAGAGGCTCTTAAGTCCGAAGCCATCAAAGGCGCGCCCGATAAATATTTTACGCCCTGGACAATGGCATGCGGCCCCTCTCTTTTTATATTAGCCCCCATACGATTCAGTTCTGCTATATGCATAAACCTGTCGGGATAAATCTTCTCGGAAATAATGCTCGCTCCCGGAGTAACCGCCATAAGGGCCATAAACTGCGCCTGTAAATCCGTAGGAAATCCCGGATACGGCAAGGTAGTGGCATTAACCGGCTTAATCCTTCTTTTACCGTTAATAATTAATTTTCCATCGATTTTTTTAATTTTAATACCGGCCTGCTCCATCTTATCTATTAGCGCCAAGAGATGCTCCCAGACCACGCCTTTTATGGTGAGCTGACCCTTGGTTATTGCGGCGGCAATCATAAAAGTGCCGGCCTCAATCCTGTCGGGAATAATGGAATATTCCGCCCCGTGCAATTGTTTTACTCCCTCTATTTCTATACGAGGGCTGCCTTGGCCTTTAATCTTAGCTCCCATCTTAACTAGAAAGTTTGCCAAATCCGTAACTTCCGGTTCGCAGGCTGCTGCCTCAATTATGGTCCTACCTTTGGCTAAAGTTGCCGCCATCATTACATTATCCGTGGCCAAGACAGATGAGCCAAATTCCCCGCCTAAATAAATATGATTGCCTTTTAGATTCTTGGCTATGGCATTGACATAACCACTTTCGATTTTTACCTCTGCTCCCAAAGCCTCTATACCTTTTAGATGCAGATCTACCGGCCTTACCCCGATTACGCATCCTCCGGGATAAGAGACAGTCGCCTTCTTTAATTTCCCTAAAAGCGGGCCCAAAACGCAAAATGATGCGCGCATGGTAGAAACTAATTTATAATCGGCAATGAATTTTCCGGATTCTTTGGTCGTAACAACTATCTTATCATTACTGAATTCTGCGTTTTTACCAAGGGAACGCAAAATTCTTAGCATGGTATTGGTATCGCGTAAATACGGAGCGTTCTTAATGACGCAAGGTTCATCTGTCAATAAAGTCGCTGCCAGAATCGGCAGCACTGCGTTTTTCGCTCCGCTCACTCTTACTTCGCCATTTAAAGGCCTTCCGCCAAATATAACTAGCTTTTCCATGATTAATTTACCTTCCGTAAGAATATGACTCTATCTATATTATTGTAGTCCTTAACTACATTTTCGAGGACAAATTTCTTGCAAAAACCTAATATTTCTTTGATTGCATTTAATTGGTTAAAACCAATTTCAAGAATAAGATATCCGTCTTTCTTTAAATATTGCGGAGCCTGGCTTATGATCTTTTCATAAAATAAAAGTCCGTCTTTTCCGGCGTCCAAGGCGATGCGAGGCTCAAAAGCCAATTCTGTAGCAGCGTGGTCTAGGTCGCTAAATTTTAAATACGGAGGATTACAAACGATGATATCAAATAAGCTATTCCTTCCTTCAAATCCCTGCTTAAAAAGGTCGCTTTCTATAAAAATAATCTTATCTTGGACATTATTGGCGGCGGCATTTTCCCTAGCTATGTCCAATGCCTGGCTCGATATATCCGAGGCAACTATTCTATTGCCGCTTAGATGTCTAGCTAAGCTTATAGCGATATTACCACTTCCGGTACAAAGATCTAAAATATTGATCTCCCTAGCAGAAAAATTATTTCTTATGAATTGAATAGTTTGCTCAACAAGAATCTCAGTCTCCGGACGGGGTATCAAAACCCGCCTATCCACTTTGATTGGAAACCCCATAAATTCTGTAAAGCCGGTTATATACTGGACGGGCTCTCCCTTTTCTCGGCGCTTTAACATGGAGGTTAGAATCTCTTTCTGATTATCGTCTAAAGAAAAGTTTTTCGCATAGAGATCGGAACGTTTGCAATCTAATAAGGACGTGAGCAATAATTCTTTTTCTGTCATAGGTTCTTCTTTTTCTGCTCTTTCTCTTCCTTTAATAATGCTTCATTCATTTCGTCCAAATCGCCTTCTAAAAAGTTTTCCAGCTGATGTATAGTCAGGCCGATGCGATGATCGGTTACCCGTCTATCGGGAAAATTATATGTCCTTATCTTTTCCGATCGCTCGCCTGAACCTATCTGCGATTTTCTTTCATTGGATATCTTGGAGATCTCGTCCTGGCGCATCTTATCAAGAAGCCTTGCCCTTAAAACTCTCATGGCCTTGGACTTATTTTTAAGTTGCGAACGTTCATCCTGACAGTTAACCACCATTCCCGTGGGAATATGCGTAATCCTTACCGCAGAATCAGTGGTATTGACTCCTTGTCCGCCCGGACCAGTGGCGCGGAAGACATCAATGCGTAAATCCTTGGGCTCGATATTAATCTCAACTTCTTCAGGCTCAACTAATACAGCAACCGTGACAGTGGAAGTATGAATCCTACCCGAGGCTTCGGTAGTAGGAACACGTTGCACGCGATGGACTCCGCTTTCAAACTTCATTTTTTTATAAGCGTCTTTACCTCTGACGCTAAAAATGATTTCTTTGAAGCCTTTGGCCTCTGAAGCGTGACTACTTAAAGCCTCTAACGTCAAATTGTGTCTGGCGGCATATTTTGAATACATTCGATACAAATCGGCAGCGAATAAGCTTGCCTCCTGGCCGCCTGTTCCCGCCCTTATTTCAACGACGACATCCCTTCCGGCATCGGTATCTTCCTCCTGCTGCAATTCTTCGATTTTATTTTCTAATTCTTTTTTCTTTTCTTCTAAAGAAGATAATTCCGCCTTGGCAAGTTCAAGAAAATCTTTATCCTGCCCCTTGGAATTAAGCAATTTATTCAGGTCGTCTATTTCATTTGATACCTTGTTAAATTGCCTATAGCTTTTAACCAACTCAGAAATTTGAGCCAATTCCTTTGCATATTTCTGATATTGGTTTCTGTCAGAAATAACCTTGGGGTCAGAAATGAGCTTCTCTAACTCGTCGTGACGGTTTTCTATTTCTTTTAG
>VGKH01000059.1 GCA_016867135.1 Candidatus Omnitrophota bacterium | reverse complement strand
GGAGAGTTGATTGGTAAGCGCGCCTCTATCCTTAATGCTACAACCGAAAAGACAAAAGAAGCAACCGCAGCGGCAATCATAGAGTCTTTGAAAGAGAGTGGTGCGTGGAAAGGGGATATTTGTAATGTAAAGAAGGATGGCACCTCTTTTTGGAGCCTCGTTAGTATTTCAGTATTTGAGCATGATAAGTATGGCAAGGTAGCAGTTTCGGTTCATGCAGACATCACCGATCAAAAACTAAAAAGACAGAAGCTAGAAGCTTCCGAACAAAAATATCGCTTTCTTTTTGAGAGAAGCCCGGTTTTTGCGATAGTCATTGATAAAGATTTAAAGTTGAGAGATATCAATGAATCTTCTCTAGAAACTTTGGGATATAGAGAATATGAGGTTATCGGCAGGGATGTCTTTGATTTTCTGGTGCCGGAAGATAAGAAAAAGGTTGCCGAGACTCTTAATAAAGCTATCGCAGGAGAAGAGCCTCCTGGAATAGAAGTCAATGTTTACGCAAAAGATAAAACCATTCACGCCATATTATTTTCTCAGGGCCGCCAATTTATTTTCTCTGAAAGTGGCGAGACAGAGGGAATCCTTTTTACTGGTATAGACATCACAGAGAGAAAAAGAGCGGAAAGGCAACAGAGTTCCGTGACAACGGGCTTGCGGGCAGTCTTGGAAGCCGCGGATAAGCTTATAGCCTGTCCAGACATAGATACGGTTTTTAAGCGGGCTGTAGAGTTTGCCCGGGAAAGGTTTGGCCTGGAGCGGTGTGCTATATTTGTTGAAGAAAATGGTGCGGTACGTGGTATATACGGCACAGACCGTTATGGCCGCACCACTGATGAGCGTTCGCTTAAATTTGAGAAAAATGAGGTTTGGAAGAGGCGTTTAAAAATGCTTGATACTCGCGACCCAAATTGGGTCGTGGTAAGAGAGCCACAGCTGGAATGGGATGGAAAGAGTTCGGTTCAGATAGGTGAGGGCTGGATTGTAGTAACCCCTATTCAATCTGCCCACAGGCCAATCGGAGTTTTTGTAAATGATTCTGCCATCAGCGGCTCATCGCTTGATCCTATGAAGCAGGATACCTTGGCAGTATTTTGTTCCTTGATAGGTAGTATCATTGAAAGAAAGCGTGCCGAACAAAGATTAGAGGTAGTAAATAAGCGCCTTTTGCAGACAAGCCGTAGATTTAAGCAATTATCTCTTAGGGATTCCCATACAGGTCTTTTTAACCATCGCTATCTTATCGAAATGATTGAAGCAGAATTTAACCGCGCCAAAAGATACGGTTTCTCCTTGTCCTACATAATGCTAGATTTAGATTATTTTAAATCGGTCAATGATGTCTATGGCCATCAATTTGGCGATCTTATCTTGAAGCAATTCGCAAGGCACCTTAAGAAAATAGTGCGTCAATATGATATTCTGGTTAGGTTCGGAGGAGAGGAGTTTGTAATAATTTCTCCTGGTATTGATAGAGAGACAGCCTTAGTTTTATCACAGAGGATTTTAAATAGCGTATATCTAAAAAGCTTCGGGAACGATGAACATAACGTAAAGTTAAAGCTAAGCATAGCCGTTTCTTCATTTCCGGAAGATAATGTGAGCTGCGGGATGGATTTAGTCAATATCGCCGATAAAATCTTAAATAAAGCTAAGGAAGACGGCGGCGGCAGGGTTTATTGCATGGAAGATACTAAAAAACACCAAACTGACGCTTCTGAGGTTACTAACGGTCATAATAATATTCAATTCCTGCAGGAAAAACTTGAAAAACTTACCAAGCGCGCAAACCAGAGTTTAATAGAGTCTATTTTCGCATTTGCAAAGACCATAAAATTAAAAGATAATTATACCGGAGAGCATGTAGAAAACACTGTTTATTTTGCCAGCGAGATAGCCAAGAAATTAGGCTTGCCCGAAAGCAAGATTGAACAGGTCAGGCAAGCCGCTCAGCTTCATGATTTAGGAAAGATAGGAATAAGCGATAAAATCCTGCTTAAAAAAACCAAGCTTTCCAAATTCGAATTTGAAGAGATCAAAAAACATCCTATGATTGCTGCGGATATCTTAAGGCCCATTCAGTTTTTGCAAGAGATCATTCCCTCAATTCTATACCATCATGAACGCTGGGACGGCAAAGGCTATCCTTTTGGCTTAAAAGGAGAAGATATACCCGTAGGCGCTCGCATAGTGGCAATATCAGATGTGTATCACGCCTTGATTTCAGACCGTCCTTACCGTCCGGCGTTTAGCAAGGCTCAGGCGATAAAATTGATTAAGGCAGGCTCCGGAACTCAATTTGATTCCAAGATAGTAGAAGTATTCTTGTCGCTTTCTTAGTTAGTCTAAGTTTAGCTCCCACCTCTAAAAACAATATCATGTCGCCACTCTTTTCTTGCCATTTGTCCTTATTTGTGGTAATATAATTTTCCGTCATCCTTTAAAATAATCAACAAGGAAATAGGAAGAGAAAATATGATTAGCAAGGCAAATCTGCAGCACGCTAAGGATATACACAAGCTTATAAATTTCTACGCCCAAAGAGATTTGATGTTACCGCGTTCTTTAAACGAGATTTATGAGAATATTCGCGATTATTGGATTTGGTTGGAGAATGATAAGGTGATTGGGACAGTAGCTTTACATATTGTCGGATGGAATGATTTGGCAGAGATAAAGTCCTTGGCGGTTGAATCCGAAAATCACAAAAAAGGGATAGGAAAGAAACTGGTTAGTTCTTGCATTGAAGAGGCGAAGAAACTGGGGATAAAGAAAGTTTTTGCCCTTTCCTTCGTTCCAGATTTTTTCAATAAAATCGGGTTTTCCGTAGTTGACAAAAAAGAATTTCCGCACAAAATTTGGGCCGAATGTTGCAATTGCCCTAAGTTTCCAGATTGCGGAGAAGTCGCCCTTATAAAGAATCTAGAATAGGCTATTTTATTAAACTTTAAGGAGGATAAATGGATTATTTATTGACTGAAGAGCAAAAGATGATTCGGGATTTGAGTCGGCAGATTGCCGACGAAAAGATTCGTCCTAAAGCAGCCGAATACGATAAGGCCGATGAGTTTCCTAAGGATGTTATCAAGGATTTGGCAAAGTCGGACCTTTTCGGGATTTTTGTCCCCGAGGAATACGGCGGTATGGGTATATCGGTTTTGAACTTATGCATTGTAACGGAAGAATTATCTAAGGCCTGCGGCGGCATAGCTGTCTGCTATGCTGCAAGCGCTTTAGGCACATTTCCTATATTGCTATTTGGTAATGATGAGCAGAAGAAGAAATATTTGCCAGCTTTGGCAAAAGGTGAAAAGATTGCTGCCTTTGGTTTGACTGAGCCGGCAGCTGGTTCTGATGCTAGCGCCATCCAGACTACGGCAAAAAAAGTTGGGGACCATTACATCCTAAACGGCACAAAGCATTTTATCACTAATGGCGGAGATGCCGAGATTTATACGGTTATCGCCATGACCGATAAAACCAAAGGTGCCCGCGGCGCCTCGGCTTTTATCGTGGAAAAAGGTACTCCTGGTTTTACTTTCGGTAAGAAAGAAGACAAGATGGGCATTAGAGCATCTTCAACTCGCGAATTAGTTTTTACTGATTGTAAAATCCCAAAAGAGAATCTGTTAGCTAAAGAAGGTATGGGATTTATCGTTACCATGAAAACATTTGATATGTCTCGTCCCGGAGTAGCCGCGCAAGCTTTAGGGATTGCGCAAGGAGCGCTTGATCACGCTGTCAAATATGCTAAAGAACGAGAACAATTTGAGAAATCTATTTCTACTTTCCAGGGTATTCAATGGATGCTGGCAGATATGGCAACGCAGATTGAGGCAGCCAGAGCCTTGATTTATGCAGTCGCTAGGATGGTTGACAGCGGCAATGCTAAGGTGGGTAAGGAATCCGCAATGGCCAAGTTATTTGCTTCGGATGTGGCAATGAAGGTAACGACCGACGCCGTCCAGATTCTTGGCGGTTATGGTTATATGAAGGATTATCCTGTTGAAAAGTATATGCGCGATGCCAAGATTACCCAGATTTATGAAGGCACAAATCAGATCCAGCGCAATATCATCGCCAATCAAGTATTGAAAGAGCAGATTTCAAAATAACCTTTGAATAGAAGGGGGTGTTTATGATTATCGGATTAATTTTATTGGTTGTTTTGGTTTTTATTGTGGGTTGGGTATTGATGGTTTACAATTCTTTGATTCAATTAAGCGTAAGGGTAAAAAATGCCTGGTCTCAGATTGATGTTCAGCTGAAACGTCGTCATGATTTGATTCCCAATTTAGTTGAGATGGTAAAGGGTTACATGGCTTATGAAAAAGACACCCTGGAACGTGTCATCAAGGCAAGGAGTCAAGCTGTAGACGCTTCAAGTATAAAAGATAAGGCTCAGGCAGAGAATTTTCTTACTCAGACTTTGCGTTCTTTGTTTGCGGTAGTTGAGCGTTATCCGGAGCTTAAGGCGAACCAGAATATGTTGAAATTGCAAGATGAGTTAACTTCTACAGAAAACAAAATTGCTTTTTCCAGGCAATATTACAATGATGAAGTCATGCGTTTTAACACTCGCATCCAGGTGGCTCCCGATAATATCGTAGCCAAGATATTTAGCTTCGCTTCCAAGGACTTTTTTGAAATAGAAGACAAAGCACAAAGAGAAGCACCTCAGGTAAAATTCTAACCATTTTTTAATTCCTATCATTTAATATGCCTTTTTCTTTTATTGAGATTGAGCAGAAAAAGAGTCGTTTAATCTTCTTTGTATTTTTAGTTCTGATTGTTTTCTATTTTCTAACCGTCTGGTTAATTCTGCTTATTGTTCGAAATCTCTTTTTTGCGAATACTTACGGTCAGGCATTCAGATTTGGCTTCCCCCCCCTGAATAACACTTTTATCGCGTTTGTAATAGCTTTTTTTATCGGTCTGTTTCATTGGTCATTTTCTACATCTAATTTGATTGATAAGATTTCTGCGTCAATTGACGCTATCCCGGTAGATACTCAAGATACCTACCACCAATATCTGAAAAACATTGTAGATGAAGTTTCAGTTGCCATCGGAGGAAGGCAGATTGAAGCCTATGTAATTCCTACCCCAGCGCTAAACGCCTATTCTTTGGTAGACTTTAAAGATAATGCGGTCATCGGCGTTACAGAAGGATTGTTGGCGCGATTAAATCGTTCTCAGATTGAGGCGGTGGTTGGCCATGAGGCGGGCCATATCGTAAGCGGCGATAGTTTTAACACTACTGTTATTTGTTCCCTTTCGGAAATCTACAAAGAGTCAGTGTTAAAACTGGGCCGAGGCATGAGAGAGGTAAGGTTCCGGGGTAAAGGGGGGGCATTAATTTTGTTAATTTATGTTGTTCTCGCCTTGATGAATTTCCTGAATCAACTCCTGCATACTTTTATTTCCCGGCAAAGAGAATATCGTTCAGATGCCATTGCAGTGAGACTTACTCGCAATCCCCTGGCTTTAGCTGAGGCACTAAAATTAATCTCCGAAAAATGGAACGGCTCTAGTATAAACGGCGAGAATCTTGAGTCCATATTTATTGTCAGCCCGCGTTATAATATGCTCGATGAAGGGTTGGGGCTTGTCCCTAATTTGTTTGCTACGCATCCGCCGATACAAAAAAGAATAGCAATTTTATTGGATATGGCGCATATGGACGAGAAGACGCTAGAAGAGAATATTAAAAATATGAAAAGGGTATCGCCTGTCGCGAAGGCAGAATTTAAGGATACGAAACCATCGCAGCAAAAGCGCTGGTTGGTATTTCGGGAAAACCAGTGGCAGGGTCCTTTTTTGCTTGACGAATTAAGAAAGTTAGAAGGATTGTTGCCTACTAATTGGATAAGACAAGAGGGCCAAGATACGGTTTTTGAAGCTTTTAATGATGAAGACGTTGCTAGAGTTTTTGGAGAAAAAGACGGCAGAGATAAAGAAAGCTGTCCTTGTCCGCATTGCCATACAAATTTAAGCCAGCTTAACTACGAAGGGACTCCTATATTAAAATGCGATTATTGCGAAGGCTCATTTGTGGATTACTATAAAGTGTCTAGAATATTCATCAGAGAAGATAAGGAATTTACCCAGGACATCATTGAACTGGCAGATAGTGTTTATAAAACAAAATTGAAGTATAATAGTTTTTCAAAGCCGGAAGCAAAAAACGATTGGATACTCGATTGTCCTAAATGCCACAAGAAGATGCATCGGCAATTTTTTGTTTATTCTTATCCGGTGGAAATAGACCGTTGCCCTTCTTGTAGCGGAATTTGGTTTGACAAGCAGGAGCTCGAGGCTTTACAATATATATACCAAAATAAAGATAAGTTTATTGACGGAAAACTATTTTAATTGTAATTATTTGACTAAAATTAACAAAAATGGCGATCTTTAAAAGAATATTCTTATTATTTAAGAATTATATTATAGCTATAGTGTGTTGTATTTATTTGTTTACGCTGGGGATTTTTAATACAAAACACCGAGGGTTTTTATCGCAAATTTGCCTTTTTTTTGGTTTTGTAAAAAGTAAGTCTATAATACCGAAAATCAATTTTTCTCAGGCGACTTCGGAAAATATCGAAATTCAATTACGTGAACTAAGCTTAAAAGATGGAAATATATCAACAACTGAGTTAGTAATTATTAATAAATTAATAAAAGCTAAAAATCCAAAGACTCTTTTTGAGATTGGAACATTCGATGGCAGGTCGACATTAAATATGGCTGCAAATAGCACTGAAGGCGCGAGAGTTTATACCTTAGATATAAAACAACAAAATCTAAATTCTACTAAATTAAGAATCGAACCTGGCGATAGATCATTTATTGATAAAGAAGAAATCGGCAGAAGGTATAAAGGCTCTGATTACGAAAAAAAGATTACTCAGCTTTACGGGGATTCTGCGATGTTTGACTTCTCCCCATATTACAACAGCATAGATTTTGTATTTATTGACGGCTCGCATTCTTACGAGTATGCGTTGAATGATTCTAGAAAGGCTTTAAAGTTGCTCAGGAACGGCAAGGGGGTAATACTGTGGCATGATTATGGCTCGCCAACTTGGCCGGGAGTGACTAAGGCCTTGGAGGAATTGTTTTTATTGACTTCGGATTTTAAAGGTCTAAAATATATTGAAGGCACGTCATTAGTATGTTTAATTGTTTAAAAAACAGGGAGGTGATAGTTCTATGAAAAAGACATTAGCATTGGTTATCTGCTTGGTTATATTATCAAGTATAACATTAGTGGGTTGCGGGCCGAAAAAAGAGGCTTCCAGTAAAGACGCTATTACAAAAGCCCAGGCTATGGCAACAGTCAAGGAAAAGGTTGATTATCTGGTGGCTCAGGCGCAGGCATTCTATAACTCAAAAGATTTTCAGAATGTAATAGATCTAGGACAGTATATTTTAAGTTCTGTTGATAAAGATTCGCAAGCAGCAAAGGATTTGATTACAAAAGCCAAAAACGCATTGGCAGCAGAGGCGCAGAAGGCGGTGGATAAAGTAAAAAGCAGTATTAAGGTTGTCCAGTAGGATAAGAATAGGGGGAGGATCCTTTGAGAAAATTAATTATTATCTTGATTATGTTTTCTTTAGTTGTGATTCCTTCGGTTTCTTTTGCGGCCAAAGGCGGCGAAAAGGGCGCAAGCGGGCAGGTTTATGAAAATGCGAGCGACCAGGCGATCTT
>VGKH01000058.1 GCA_016867135.1 Candidatus Omnitrophota bacterium | reverse complement strand
ACGAAAGATACGGACATAACTGTTTACTTTGCTCATCCTCATGCTCCGTGGGAACGAGGAACAAACGAGAATACAAATTCTTTGCTCCGTCAATATTTTCCCACGGGTACTGATTTTACAAAAATATTGAAAGGCAGACTTAAAGAAGTTCAAGATGAATTAAATGACCGTCCGCGCAAAACATTGGGATGGCATACGCCTCATGAAAAATTCGCTGAACTGTTGCGTTAGCAACTTGAATCTACGGTGTCCCTGTTTTATAAAATTCAAAAGGCAAAATTAAAAATGCAAAAACATTACAATTAAAAATTCAAAAAAATTTTGAATTTTGAATTGCCCCTCGTTGTACTCGGGATATCCTCGAGGGATGCCGAGTGAAACGAGGTATGAAACTTTTTAATTTTTAATTTTGAATTTTTACTTTAAAACTTCCTCTACAGCTTTTAATACATCCTCCACCGTTATCGCCTTCAAACAGGTAAATTCCTTTTTACAATTATGCGCCAGGCATTCGATGCATCCGACGTCTTTGTGCAGGAATTTATCCTTGAGTCCCAAAGGACCCCAGCGAAGCGGGCTTAGGCCCTCCTGATTCCTGCCGAAAATTGAGATTACCGGTGTTCCCACCGCGGTTGCGATATGCACGTTCTTCGGGGACATCACCCGATTTATTCGGAAGGCTGTCCCTTCTTATTTATCCCAGGGACACCCTTGTGCTCAACTTCGGGGACGTCACTAGTTTCTACAACGTCTATCTTATGGCCGTACTCATCTTCACACCATTCATCATAGTAAGTATCGAATGAACCGTCTTGAATGCACTGCTCTTCAAATCTACTGCGGCAAATATAATTAGAATAATAAGTGCCATCATCTTTTTTTAACTTTATCACTTGAGGCTCACCAACCTGTGATTTGTCGGAACACTGATGCACGGTCCTATGGAGAATCACAGCCTTATGAATAGGGTTCTCCATTTCATAAAATTCAGGGTATCTGTCAAGATTGGGCAGATAGACAATTGACTTATCTAAAAAAGGCGCTTCATTAGATCCTTCTGCGGTATATATTGATGATGCTGGTTCAGTTGAATTAGAATAAAGTTCTACTTCTGATTCTATCCAAATATCAAATCTATAAGGATAAGCGGTAGGCTGGCTAACCTTTCCTGTTACTGTTACGTACTTGTCCGCAAATCGATTAACTTCTTCGACTCTGTTCATTACCTTATAATATCTGGCTGATTTTGTACCGTAAGCTGTGACGATACACATTCCGTACCCCGCCGGAGAATTTACTACTACTCTACCCGTTATCGTAGCTTCCCAAGTGGCGCGTTGGGCAAAACAAACCGATGTTACCGTAATTAATCCCAGACACAATAAAATAATTAAAAGCTTTTTCATCTCATTTTTCCTTTTTTAGTACCTCAAGGACATGCTCCCTTGATCCTTTTCTATTTTAAAATCTCTTCAACAGCTTTTAAAACATCCTCTACTTTAATCGCCTTAAGGCAAGTGAATTCTTTTTTGCAATTATGAGCAAGACACTCAATACAACCGACATCCTTATGCAGGAATTTATCTTTTATTCCGAGTGGACCCCAGCGAAGCGGGCTTAAACCCTTTTGATTTCTGCCAAAAATAGAGATTACCGGCGTGCCCACGGCGCTTGCAATATGCACCGGCCCGGAATCATTAGAGATAAATAATTTGCATCTTTTTAAGATGCTTGCCAAATGGCTCACGCTCGTATCACCGGCCAAATTTAATACCGGATAACTGATTTTTTCTGCGACTTTATTGGCTATTTTCTTGTCTTTGGGCCCGGCAACCACAATTATTTTATAGCCAGCCTCAATAAGTTTATCGCTGATCTTAGCAAAGGACTCTTGCGGCCAGATTTTTGACGGGCAACTCGCCGCCGGATGAATTGCAATAAGCCTATCCTGATTCAATATCCGGTTCTTTGCCAGCATGTCTTCAAGCCAATTTTCAGATTCTAATTTTATGGGCATAAAAAGTTCTTTTTCTTTGGATTCAATTCCGATTGCGCGGATAACATCAAGCGAATATTCCATCTCGTGTTTTTCACCCAAATGTTTCTTGTCATCTAATTTTTTGGTAAGCAAAAATCCCATTTTCCTGTTATAACCGACCCGCTCCGGGATGCGCGCAAAATAGCTAACCAGATTCACACGGTTTGTAGGATGAAGGATTATCGCCAAATCAAACTTCCGTTTCTTTAGCTGGTTCGCAAATCTAATTGATGCAAAAACGCTTTTGTGAACTTTATCCTTATCGTAAATTATTACTTCATCGGCATAAGGGTTACCCTCAATAATCTCTTTGGCGTAGGGTGAAACCATCACCGCCACAAAGGAATTGGGATAAAAGTCTTTGACTGCCCTTATCGCGGGCGTGGACAATATAACATCGCCGATTCTGTCGGTGCGCACAATCAATACGCGCTTATAACTTAAAAGGCTTGGCGAAACTGATAACGGCTCTTTGGTTGTATCTGCAAGAAGGATTTTCTCGGCAAGCTTTATCAGCTTATCTTCGGAAAGTAAATTCATACAATTATGGTGATTATATCGGCAGCTTGATTCTTCGCAGGGCGAGCAGGTAAGCTCTTCGCGCACGACTAAGCTTTTATAATTCCACGGACCGTATTTCTTCGGATCTGTGGGGCCGAAAATTGCCAGCGTTGGAACATCCAGGTAACTCGCCAAATGCATTACCCCGCTGTCATTAGAAATCACTAGTTTTGCTTTCTTCAACAGATAAGCCAACTCGCGCAAATTGGTTTGCCCGGCAAAATTAACCGGCTTATTTTTCATTTGACTTGCGATATCCTCGACGATTCCGATATCGTTTTTATCTCCAACCATGACAATCTTCACCCCGTTAGAAGCGACATGCCCAGATTCAGCGCTTCTAACGGGGTGAAAGCGATATTTATCCGCGAGATAATCGCAAACTTTTGCAAAGCCGCTTGCTTTATACCTTTTCCAGTGGCTGGCTGCTCCGGCGGAAACCGCGACAAATCCGCCCGCGGCAATTTTATTCTCCTCAAGCAACTTATCTATTTTTTCCCTGTCGTTTTGATTGGTGCTTATTTCTGCCAGGCTATAGAACTTGCCGATCTTAGGCAAGGTTGACTTTAATTTATAGAGATGGCGGTATTTGGCATGCTCAATTGCCTTGGGGACTTTTAAGAATGCGGAAGTCTTATGCGCGGCTTTCAAGAATAAAGCAAAACCGCTATGCCTTAAATCAATTATGGCATCAAATTTTTGCTTGCGAAGATAAATCCAGAATCCTATCTTTGCTTTTAGCGGCAACCTTTTGTCATAGACAATAGGATTGAGGCTAAAATCATTATTGATAAGCTCTGTGGCCTTTGGCCCGACTACGACACTGATGCGCACACCGGGGAAATTTTCTTTTAAGGTATCGATAACGGGTAAGGTGAGGATGACATCACCGATATTGGACAGGCTGATGACTAGGATATTTTTAGTTCCTGAAAGAGTTCTAATCATAATGTTTAAACGCAGATACACGCAAATCTAACGCAGATTCACGCAGATATAGGCTTGCCTCTTGCAATTTCATATACTCTTCGCCTAATATCAATCTGCTCATTTCCAAAGTTTACTAGATACCCTACTTTATAATCTGTGCCTCTTAAATAATAATAAAGCTGCTTCTCAAATACTTTAGGCATATTTAAGACTGACTTTATCTCAACGACAATTTTGTCTTCGATGATAAAATCAGGCTCATAAACGCCGACTTCTTTACCTTTAAATATAATCTTAAGTCTTTTATTAGTCTTAAAACTTATTTCTTTTTCTGAAAAAGAAACCTTTAATGCTTCATGATAAACTTGTTCTTTATGCGCTGGGCCCAATTCGTTATACACTTCATAGAAACAACCTATGATTTTATATGATAGTTCCTTATATAGAAATTTATCTTTTAAATCTGCGACCATCTGCGTGCAATCTGCGAATATCTGCGTTCAAGATATCGCTAAATATCCTCTCTAAATTTTCTGGCTTCCTTAAAAACATAATCTGGGCTAATTGCCTTCATGCAACGACTGTCTTTGCAATTGACTTTGTAGCAGGGAATTTCACATCCGACTTCCATCTGGATTATCGCTATCTTCCCCTTGCCCAACGGACTGGTCAGGGCAGCCTTGGTCGGGCCGAACAATGCGATTAAATCCGTCCCCATGGCCGCGGCAATATGCATTGGCCCGCTGTCGGCGGAAATAACCAAATCAACCGCCTCCATTAAAGCGCCGAGTTGTTTTAGATTGGTTGCTCCGGCCAGGATAATCGGCTTTTGCTTCATCAGGCTCGAAATCTCATTGGCTAGCTCGACGTCTTTGTCGGCGCCTGAGATTATTATTCTGGCGCCGAGCTCGTTAATTAACTTGTCAGAAAGCCTGGCAAAATTCTCTTTGGGCCAGCGTTTGGGAGCCCAGTTTCCTCCGGGATTAATGACAACCACAAAATCATCCTGCTTTATGCCTAATTCTTTAAGCTTGTTATTAATAAATTCGCGGTCATTATCGCTAATAAAGAATTCGTAGTATCTGCCGTCGGATTTTACGCCATAGGACTCGGGAATATTCAAATAATAATCCAGCCGATGAATGTCGTCTTCGGGCAAGGCGATCTTCCTGGTAAGAAGCATCCCTCTTTTTTTAGTGCAATAACCAATCCTTTCCGGTATGCCCGCCAAGAAAGGGATTAATGCCCTGGTGAAAGAACGATGGAACAAAAACGCAATATCAAACTTCTTCTTTTTTAATTCGCGGATAAATCTTATCTGGGCGGATAGCCATTTGTGCGTATCTTTCTCATCAAAGACGATAATCTCATCAAGATTGGGATTGCCGGATAACACTTCCACGCAGCGCTTGGGCACCATGCAGGCAAGGTAACTTTCAGGATACGCCTTTTTTATCGCCCGGATTGAGGCGGTAGACATTAGCACGTCCCCCAGCCAGTTAACATTTACAATTAAGATCCTTTTCTGCATAGTTTTAAAAAACATTTTTAACGCAGATTCTCGCAAATCTAACGCGGATTAACGCAGATAAATCTGCGACCATCTGCGTGCAATCTGCGAATATCTGCGTTCAAAATGAACCTCCTAAAAATATCTATGTTATGACCGACTCGTATACCTTCTCGGTCTGAGTAATCATATTGCCCAGTGTAAAATTCTCCCGAATATTTTTTTGGGCGTTCACGCCTAATTGCCTTGCCGATTGCCTGTCTTCCAATAAAGAGATTATCGCTTTGGCAATACTGGCGGAATCTTGCGGCCCGACAAGAATCCCGGTCTGGTTATCTTTGACTAACTCCGGAATCCCGCCGACATTTGTCGCCACAACCGGTAAGCCCATCGCTTCAGCCTCCATTATTGAAAGCCCGAGTCCTTCGGCGAGAGAACACATGACAAAAACATCCATCAGGGCCAACACCGATGAAGTATCCTGGATGGAAGGAATAAAAATAACGTTTTTACTTAACCCCAGCTCATGGACTTTAGCAAGAAGCTCCTCTTTGATTTTCCCGTCGCCGACAAACAAAAGCTGGGCATCGGGAAAACGTTTTGTAACTTCGCTCATAGCTTCAATCAAATAACTTTGGCCTTTGACGCTTGACAACCTGGCAATATTTCCAATGACCGCGCCCGGCTTTAAACCAATCCATTTTTTGGACTCCTGAATCTGCTCAGAGCTATACTGTGGGAACTGCCTAGCATCCAAACCGTTATAGACAAGCTCTATATTCTCGGATCTAACTTTTAAATCTTGTATAAGATGAGTTTTTACCGCTTCACTTATGGCAATCACTTTTCTTCCCCAGCAGGGAAATTTTATCCGGCTTAATCGCGGTTTAAAAAAACCGTGGCAGGTGGAAACTTGGGGAATGCCGTATATCTTATCAATCCAAAAAGACAAAACCTGCGTAACCCGTGTCTGGGCATGGACTATCTGGATATCATTATCCCTAAGGGGATTAAAAAGTTTTGCCATGGAAAATAAAACCTTGGGGCTTAATTCGGATTTTGTAGTTATGTCTATCTTTTCATGCGCAATCTCGTATTTCTTCAAGACTTCCACCAATGTCCCGCCGCTTGAGGCGACAATAACATTATGCTTGCGCTCTTTCAGGCCTTTCGCCAGGGAAACTACATAGCTTGCTATCCCGCCGTGATTAAGATGTGTGGTAATTAATAATATCCTCATTATCTATTTAGTATTAAGCAGACTTTTTACGGTCCGATAAACTTCTTCCACGCTAATCTGACGCATGCATTCCATGCTCTTGCAATTAGGTTTGTAGCAAGGGCTGCAGGCAACATCCTTCTTTATCGCAACGGCTATTTTTGCCGGGGGCATGTGCCTCTCGGGTGAAGTCGGTCCGAACAAAGCCACCATAGGCGTCCCCATGCTTGCGGCGACATGTAACGGCGCTGAATCCGCCGAGACAAAGACGCTGCATCGTTTAACTAAAGCGGCCAGCTGCATGATCGTAGTCTTGCCGGCAAAATTCAAGAGTTTGGATGAAGCCAGCTTCTGGATTTTTGCGGCGGAATTCAAATCCTCCTGCGTGCCGGTGACAATCACTCTTATGCTGTCTTTGGAAAGCTTATCGCAAAGCTGGGCAAAATTCTCAAGCGGCCAACATTTGGAAAGCCATCTTTTGCTTGCCCCTAGATTTATCCCTACTATCTTCTCTTTTTGGCCAATCCACTCTGACTCTAAAAGGATCCTTATATATTCATCGTCTTCCTCGGAAGGCCACAGTTCCAGATTGAGATTTTCTTTATCTATGTCCAACAACTTCAAAGTCCTGAATTGGTGTTCAACAGCAGGTGTGTCTACCTGCGCCGGCTCTACCTTATGGTTCAGGAGAAAACTGAGCTTGCGGTTATTGTATCCGTACCTATTGGCGGACATGCTAAAATATGAAATCAAGTGGCTCTTGCGGTTATTCTGCAGGTCAATGACCATATCAAAATAATATTTTCTTACTTCTTTCAAGATATTAAATAACCCGAATATCCCCCTATCTTTTTCTTTGTGATCAAAGACGATAATGCCGTTTAGATAAGGGCAGCGCTGCAAAATCGGCCTGGCCTCCTTGCCAACCAGACAATAAATCCTGGCTTCGGGGAATTTCTTTCTTAGCGCCCTTATTGACGGGATAGCCAGTATCACATCTCCGATGGCGCCAATTTTAATGACAAGGATATTTTTTATATTCGCGGCCTCTTCATAAGCAGCCAGGGTCTGGCTTGACATCTTTTCTATGATAAAGTTTTCTTCAACATTCTTCCTGGCATTGAGAGTAAGTTTTTCTACCAGCGCCTTATCCTTCAATAATTTGAGTATGGCAGCGGCCATGGCATCCGGATCTTTAGGGGGGACCAAAAGCCCGGTTACCCCGTCCTCTACGACATCAACGACTCCTCCAACGCGCGTTGCTACGACGGGGGTTCCGCAGGCCTGGGCCTCAATAATCACCCGTCCAAATGCCTCCTCGGTCACCGTAGAAAGGACAACTATATTCAATTTGGAAATAATCTGCGGGATGTCTTTGCGGTTGCCTAAGAATTGCACGCAGTGTGATATACCAAGTCTTCTTGCTAAAGTCTGGACTTCTTCGCGGTATATCTGCTTACTCTCCGGGGCATCGCCGACTATCCAGACTTTTAGATAAGGCATGGAACGGATAATCTTGGCGATAGCTTTCAAGAAATAGGCATGGCCCTTCAGCGGAGTA
>VGKH01000057.1 GCA_016867135.1 Candidatus Omnitrophota bacterium | reverse complement strand
GGTATTGATATAGATCTTGCCTTCTTTATTTACTTTACTGCCGTAGACTGTGCCATCGTCGGTAAACCCGCGCTTATACCATTTTCCATCCCAACCGACGGTATTGATACGCTCGGCCATAGTGTGGGCCTTACGCAGATATTCTTCTTTTTTGCCATTATCGCCGATTAACTCTGCCAATTCGGCAAATATCTTTAATGACCTGACCAATGCCTCGGCAAGCCAGACACTATCACCTTTTAATTTTATGCCTGCGGCATCAATGGCGTCATTCCAGTCAGCGTGGCCGATTAAAGGGAAGCCGTGCTCTCCAACATCATTAAAACAGAAATTAAGATTTCTCTCTAAATGTTCAAATAGCGTGCCTTCGCCGTCCGTGGTTGCACTACCTTTAAAATTGGGATCGATATCCCAACCTTTTACCCAATGATCTTTAAGATAAGGAACGTATTCAAGCAAAATATCCTTATCGCCTGTTTCCTTAATATATGAAGCAACGGTTGAGGTAAGCCAGATCTGGTGGTCTTTATTTGGACGGTGCCTTCCTGGGCCGGTAGTATCCCCCCAGCCGGGAGCGGAAGTGCCGTCTTTTCTGATTAATGAAGCAATATGCAAAATTCTCTTGCGCGTAAGTTCGTGATTAATAGCAACTATACTTTCTGAATCCTGGCAGGAATCACGATATCCTCTGCCGCCCGAACCTTCATGATAATATGATGGCGAACGTGACCAAAGATTACAAATATACAACTGGTATTTAACCCAGATATTAGCGATAAGATCAAATTCTTTATCCGGGGTCTTAATCACGGTATTATCTAATATGCGGCCTTTCCAAATAGTTTGCGTGGCCTTTAATTCTTTTTTGGCCTCCGAGACCTTGCAATATTTTTTAATCATATTGCGGCTGGACATCCCATCGGACTGTCCCAATACCACCACGAATTCTTTTGACTCTCCCGCCTTAAGGCTCAAGTGATGTTTAAAACAGGCGATACCATCTTCGCCTGAACAGAATGAACTATTGCGGAAATTTCCCGACAAGATACTCTCCGGTTGCTGTTCGGTATTGCTTCTGCCTAAGAAATCCATTTTCTTGGTGGCGTGTCCACTTACGGGGAGAGTCGAGGAGAAAAATGCCTCGCCTTGGAATTCCTGGATATCTAAATCGCCCCAAAAGGCAGTCTTTTTGGCAAAAATTGCCTTGGCTTCTCTATCAAACCAGATGCGGTTATAGAGATTCATAATGTTTCTATAACGCAGCTCCAGATGATAATCGCCCAATAACCATTCTGCATAGGGATAAATTTCGAGTATTCTTTTTTTATTGGTTTTATTGGTAATCTTGGCAAGCCAGACTTCACAATCGCCTTTTTCCGGGACAAAATAGGTTATCTCTGATTCAATCCCGAAATATTCTGTCTTTATAACGGTGTAGCCCAGACCGTGGCGACATTGATATTTTTGTGGTTTGACGCGGATGGGTTGGTAGGTAGCTGACCAGGTCTTGCCTGTCTTTGGTTCTCTGATATAAATGTATTTGCCTGGACGGTCAAAATGCCAGCTTTCAGGAAGCCAGCGGGTAATCCTGTTTGAACGGCAATCTTTAAAGAAGCTATAACCGCCTCCCGCCTGCGAAATTATCGAACAATACCTCTCGTTGGTAAGATAATTTATCCACGGCCGAGGGATAACAGGCGTAGTGATAATAAACTCCGTACCGTCTTCAGAAAAATGTCCGTATTTATTTAGGTTATAAGACATGATTTATCATTGAAAATTCCGACACCCCTTCGGGGGTCGGAATCCCGACCCAGCATAGAAATTTTTAATCGGGATTGGCGTCGGGACAAAAGAAAGTTTACCACAGGGCATTCTTTTGTCAAGATTTTTTGTATTATTTTATTATGGAATATTAAATAAAAAAACCGCAAAAGTCATTGCGGTTTTCCTCAATCGATCAAGCGTAAGCTTATTTTAAGGATATTATATATTATTCTCTACGGGTACCAATCCCTGCCACCAGGATTTAAGAATCAACCCGCGAAAATTAGAAAACATGTATTTAAAAATCTTTTCTCTGCTCGAATCAGGTATATGAATAAATTGGAGGCCAACCATGATTTTGTCATCTACCTGTTTCTGCCACATTATATCGGCAGTCGCTATTATCGTTCCCTGTTCATTTAAGTCGATGTCTAGCCTTATCGGTCCTTCGGAATCAAGTTCTTGCGACAATTCCAGGCCAATACCTCTGGGGCCAAGGTCCCTGCAAGTGCATTCTTGTTCTTCTTCGTTTTCGCTTATTTTATATTTGACGGGCTGGGAAATGGGCCAACGGACAAAACGGCGTTGCTCTTCCATAGGCTTTGTCACCCCTTTTGGGCCTTTCCGATTTAACGCTCTGCAGCTAGATATTCGGCAAGGCGATTCTTAGAAGATTGGGATATATCGGTAAACTGCATACCCAATCTGTACCTGTCACCGTAACCAACTTTTCTTACCCATCTTACTTTGCCAACCGCCAGGACGGGTTCGGTTTTAGGCGCTAGAGATAATTCCATAATCAAATTTGTATCTTTGGGGACAAATTTCTGGACCAACAAACCTATGCCACCTTTTGATATGTCTCGGGTGAGGCTGTTTTCTAGGAGCGTGCCCCTTTTACATAACACAGGCACACGACAATCGAAACGCGCATATTGTCTTGACTCTACTGCTTGTTCCATCTGTTTTGTCCTCCTAAAAAACAAAGCCACGAGTTCTAGTAGTGTTTTCACTACTACCCGTGGCTTCTAATGAAAGTCTAACATATTTTTCCATAAAAAGCAAGCGGTTTCTACAAAATATTTTTTGATATAACCTGTTGCTGGATAATAGTTAAAGCTCCAGATAATAAAAACCCCGCATTTTTAATTACGCGGGGTTTTATCGTTAAGTATACTTTCTTAACAAACCTAAGATAAACTAAATTGCTCTAACGGTGGCACGATAAGTTGTTATCTCATCGCTAACACGTCTGTTTACTTCTTCTTGTTTTACTTCCATTGCGCCGGAAGGAAGCAATGCGATATCTAATTGCTCCACTATCGGTTCAGGAAGTTTCTTATCAGCTGTAGCCAATGTTTCAACGGCGCCGAATAATCCGTTAGAAGCGAAGGCAACTTTATTTTCCTGGGCCCCAACATTGACCACTACTACGTTATCATCGGTTTTGAGTCTTTCTGTCCAGCGTTCTGAACCAACCAAAGCAACAACAGATTCCCCTGTTCCCATTCTATTAAGTTGTTTAAGCAAATCAACGGCGTTACTAATCTGGCCTTCGAACATATCTTCCTGAGTGATGATGTCAGCAAAGATATCCTTATTCACCACGACGCCGTTGTTAGTTGCCTTGGCGATAGCTGCAAAGAATGTATCTATATCTTTTGCGGTTGTTAATTGAGCATCATCGGCAACCAAAACAAACTGGTATGCATTGGCCTCGACATTGGCAGTACTGCCAAAAATGCCCAAGCTCTGGTTAATCTGTTCGTTGATACTCTGTAATGCCAATATCAAAGTCGGATCGCTTCTTAAGACGCTGGCGCTGATTAAAACTACTTTTTTGTTTGCTGCATCTTTGGCAACTCCGAGCACTGCCTGGCTTAATTTATGGCTGACACCGGAGCTCTGCAAAGCAAGCGCAGATTTTAAAAGCTGCTCTTCCATAACATTGCTTGCTGGTTTAGCTCTACCTTCTGCTTCGATTGCTGCCATAACTATCGGCCAGGTTGTATACTCAGTATCCGGACCTTCCACTTTATGCGGAGGATTCCAGCCCTGGCGTCTTAAAACCTGGGTCATGAAATTACCCTGATCGATGGCGCTCTTTAACCAGGGAACCATTTCTCCGAATACATCTTTTGCGCTGCTAAATTCTCCCTGAGCCAAATAGAAACCGGCTAAAGGCGGAGGCCCATCGAATAAATGAGGAGTTGCCTCGGGCTGAAAATCTGCCGGTCTGTCTTTTCCTAAGAAGAATGACGGCTGAGTTCCTGGGACTAACGGCCCGACGTGAGAACCGCGCATGAAACCTAAGGTAACCTGCGGGTATTGGAATACATCAACGACATCACCCACATTGAATCTGTCATTTGCATTTGTGGTAATTCTGACTAATAATGTGGGGTCATCTTTGCCGACATATTCTCCTGCCGTAAGAACTAACCTTTCAGTCGATGCGGCAATGAGCGGGACATCATCTATCCGTTTCTGCTTGCCTGCAGCATCGGTAACAACTTGTCCGCCCGATTCTACCGCTGTCCAAACCCTCTTGATGGCGAATTCTTCAGGAGAACTCAATAAAGCCAAGACATCTGCATATTGCTTCGAATCTGATAAATCAAAGAATGCCCTTGGCCTGTTATTTATATCCCATATTTCGGCAATGACACCATTTTTGAATCGCCCCAAGTTTAATGCTTGTCTTATCATGCCTAAAATCGGCACGGTAAAGGCACCTGGCGCGCATTTATCGGCGGAGAACACTAAAACATCCTCGCCTTCTTTAAGCTGTACTTCTGCATAACCCGGACCTGCTCCCTGGATATTTCCAGAAACTAACCTATCAACCAGAATATCCTGTTTCCAGCCGTAAGGCTTGAAATAAGAAGTTTGGTCGGCAGCATACCACAATGCGTTCCAGGCTAAAGTATGAATCGCCGCATCTTCTGCTAAACGCTTGTGTTTTAATGTAAGCTGGCAATCGTCACCTGAGCTCCAGACCTTGTAATCAAAAATACGGAACAGGCCAGAAGGCTCTTCCTTCAGGTTGAAAAACCCTAGGTCCTGATCAGCTGCTTTTGCAGTTAAGCCGATCATCGTAGCAAGTATTTCTATTTCTGCTTCCGTAGGATTTCTTGATTCAGTCAAAGCAAAATATGCCCTGGCTTCGCCCTTGGCGGCTGCATTTATTCTTTCCATAACCGAAGCATAGGATTCGCTCGAGAATGCTGCTGACAACAAACCAAGCGCAAACAGAATATTCTTATTGTTATTAGTTTTCTCCTTAACATAAGCAACCGCTTCATCCCAATTGTTAATTTTTACTGTCCTCTTGAATTCTGCTACTTTTTTCATTAAAGCTTCAGAACCTTGTTTCCTGTATACGCCTTTAGCAGAAGCTACTTCATCGATGGTCATGCCGGTACGTAATAGCATAACCGCATTAGCCAAAGCAATATATTCATCCACAGCCTTAAAATCATATTTCTTGGCTAGCTCCAGCATTTGGTTTATAGCATTGATAGTAACATTGTGTGGCTTATAATGACCGGGAACCGAACCGATATCTGCCTTGATATTGCTGACGGCAAAAGCTACAGATGGAACTGCTTTATTTAACAACGGATCTTTTTCGCCACCCTTAAGGTCTGGGTTTCTCTCGAAACGGCCATCCAAACGTTTACGGGTTGCAACCACCTGATCATCCCTATCATAGGTATGCGGCCTCTTGAAAGGCTCTAACTTTGTAATATGATCCATCCACTTTGGCAAAGTCTCGCTGAAGAATATCTTCGCCCATCTTTCGGCGTTTGAACGAACAATATTTAAAGTCTGATGACCACCAATATCTTCGGTCCTGCCAAAATGGCCATTATCATTAGACTGAAAACCAAAACCGGCCAAAAGGGATAAACCCTCTCTTTGGCTAGCAGGAATTTTATTTGCCTCAGTAATTGCGGTTGGTCTAAAGGCAACTATCCCTTTGGTTTTATCGCCGCCGTAAGAAATAATCGGCATAGCTGTACCAAACGGAGCAATTAACTCACCCCAGGCCGGAAGGCTTGACTGGGCTCTCGCCATCAATACTGGACTAAAATCGCCAACGCCAGCATTACCGTCATCAGCTACTCTTTTTACCGTAACCATAACCAGCGGCTCGTCGGATGCTACTTTACCTTCGGGCTTGGTATAAACAGCCACGATTGCATATCTACCGGGCTGATTGGCTACCGCTCTTAATTTAGTATTTTCGGTTTCAGCATCAAAACGATAAACTTTGTTTTCGATTGAATCCCAAACCTCAAAAATATACCCGCGCATAGCGTAAGGATCGATGGTTAAGCCTGCGTTATACATCGGGTTTGAGAACATATCCCAAATCAACAAATTAAATGCTCCAACGTAAGTATTAGAAGCGCTAATCACTGCAAATGGATCAGCTGCGCGCTCTGAGTATTTCATGGGCTGAAATGGAACTCTGATCTCCAATGCTCGAACTTGCTCTAAGTAAGGCTTGATGGTCAAATCTTCGCCCACATAGACTCCCTGTTCCTTTGCCACTTCTAATGCGCCAACAAATACATCAATTATTGCCGGTAAGATTTTTGCGTCATCTTGTATTGCATTTTTATTCTGACGGGTAGTTACGACGTGTATATCTCCGGCGTTAGCAAAAACCTTAAAGTCGGTTAAAAGTCCGGATTCAACCAAGCTCTGCAAGCCTTGATTTACGCTGGCGATTACTGCATCAGGTATAACTTCGCCTAAATCAAGATTCAAGAATTTGGCAATATTCGCAGAGAATGCCTCGGCAACGACTTTCTTGTTTTCCTTTGCTAATTTATCCGTTGCTTTCTTTTCCTCGCGGCCCTTCCACATCTCTAAGGCCTTTGCGTCATATTTATTAATTAAAGCTGTAACTACACTTGATTCTTTGCGGTGAAATTTAGAATCCAAAGTTACCTCTATGTATTCATGTAGCAATTTTAATCGATATGCCTTTAAGGCATCGGGATCGGTTTTAGCCATTTCCATATAAGACTCAATCATTGCGAGATTTTCATAGATACTGCGTGGCGGAGTTCTTCCAGACTGTTCATAATCGTATCCTGCGTATTTATACCCACCCGAAGAAGCAGTAACTGCTAGGAATTTGGAACTGCCTGCTTCGCCAGCAAAGAAAAAAGAAGGATTGTTCTCTTCATCAAAAACAACGGCCTGCCTTACCTTTTTAAGTCCATCAGTGATGGCTTTGTATGCGCCTGCAATCGTAGAATCTTCTAATTCATTACCAGAAAACATAAGAGGTATATCTAATGCACCGATAGAATTAATTGCCTGATTATGGAAATCAAATGCTGCCTGTAATCTTGCAACCATTTTCTTTTGTTCATCTTTAGCTGGATTCTCATGCGTAGCTAATGGAGGAAGCTGCCTAGCCACTGAAGTCCTTGTTGCGGAATATCTAGCTACCTGAGCCGGCAGATTATCAGCGACAAAAATCCTATCTTCTGAGCCCGCTCTTTCTAGATATTTTTTAGTATCAGACTGTGCATCTATTAATTCCGCAGGGGTATATTTTCCGGCAATCCAGGTGAGCTGTCCGCCAGAAATAAATTGATCGCGCTCATCAGTTGAAGCAAAAGGCTCAATTGAGTTAGCGGTATTGGAAAGATCCAATCTCCAACCATTACCAATGACTCCGATGAGATAAGTCTTGCCGTCTCTTTCCAGTACAGCCACACCGGCTTTAATTAAACCTTCTTCTACCGGGTCGGTGACGCCATCAATTGCCCTGTCAGATAAAAGTTTAACTAATTCAGCCCTGCCGCCTCTTGCATAGGCATCCTGTAAAAGCTCAATACCCATCGCAGCGACGGTAGTCTCTAATCTGCTGTTGGCTGAAGACTGCCTGAGCATTGAGGTTTTAGCATCGAATGCATAGCCTAGGCCAAAATTAGAGAACAAAAATGTTACTAATACTAGCAAATTGAGCGCGTAGCGCACTCCCTTGCTCCTTTGTTTGAACTGCATGAAACTCATTTTACTGCTCCTCCTTATTTAAGGTTTATTATTACGATCTATCTACCCGAAACTAATTTCTCTAAACTTGAAAGTTCTTCTTT
>VGKH01000056.1 GCA_016867135.1 Candidatus Omnitrophota bacterium | reverse complement strand
CTTGCCGTTAGCATCGCCCACTGCGACAAGCGCGCTAAAAGACATTTTTTTACCGCCCTTTGTAACTTTCGTTACGCGGTTAATCGCAACTATCTTCTCAACAAATTCCTTTGCTTCCTGAAATCTTGGTTTATTTTCCATTAAAATTCCAATCCTGCTTTTCGCGCCGCTTCTGCAAGCGCCTTTATTCTTCCGTGATAAAGATAACCGCCCCTGTCAAAACAAACCTTGCTTATACCTTTACTTTTTGCCTTTGAAGCTATTGCCTCTCCTAAAATAGATGCGGCCTTTACATTGCCACCATATTTGATTTTATCCTTTAAATCTTTATCTAAAGTAGAAACTCTTAGCAAAACTTTTCCTTCTATATCATCAATAATCTGAACAGAGATATTCTTAAGGCTCCTAAACACATTCAGCCTCGGCCTCTCTTGAGTGCCAATGACTCTTGTTCTTAATCTTCTCTGCCTCATTGCTCTGGGGGTTAGTCTTTTCATATTAATTTTATTATTTTGTTACTGCCTTGCCTTGTTTTCTTCTGACAAATTCTCCCACGTATCTTATGCCTTTTCCTTTATAAGGCTCCGGCGGGAAAATCCTTCTAATCTTGGCGGCTATTTCGCCGACTTTGATCTTATCTATTCCTTCAATCTTTATACGGTTAGGATTGGGCGTAGAAATCTTTATATCTGTAGGAAATGGGAAATTCACAGGATGTGTAAATCCTAGCTGCATGTTTAGCATATTTCCCTGGACCTGCGCGCGAAATCCTACTCCAACAACATCCAGTTCTTTTAGATATCCATCCACACAACCTTTTATCATATTGGCTATCAAAGTCCGCGTAACTCCATGTAGGGATCTATGCAGCTTATTATCGGAACTGCGAGATACGGTTATGTTTTTCTCTTTAACTTCGACCTTGATACCAAAAGGCACTTTATGCTGAAGCTTGCCTTTGGGCCCTTCGATAGTCAAGATATCATGCTCTACGATGGCCTTGACTTTATCTGGGATATCTACTGGTTTTTTTCCTATTCTAGACATATCTACCTACCATATATAACAGAGTACTTCTCCGCCTACCTTATGCTGTCTTGCCTGCGTGTCTGTCAACATTCCTTTAGAGGTGGAGATAATCGCAAAACCCAATCCATTAAGGACGCGCGGGATATTTTCTCTGTCTGCATAAACTCTTAACCCGGGACGAGAAATCCTTTTTAAATCGCTGATCGCCGGGTTGCTCTCTTCGTCAAATTTAAGGTATATTCTTAAGCTACCCTGCTTTTTATCTTCCATCTTTCTGTAGTTATCAATGTAGCCCTGTTTTTTCAGTATATCTGCAATGGCCTGCGCCATTTTTGACGCAGGCACGTCAACAGTCTCTTTTTTTCCTCTGTTGGCATTGCGGATCATGGTTAACATGTTGGCAATGGGATCAGTTAATGTCATTTCTTTATTTTCTCCTTCAATTTACCAGCTGGCTTTTTTGACTCCAGGTATTTCGCCTTTCCAGGCAAGTTCCCTGAAACAAATCCTGCAAAGCTGAAAGCGTCTAAGATAGCCTCGCCTTCTTCCGCAAAGCGCGCATCGGTTATATTTTCGAGTGCTAAATTTTGGCTTTCTTTTCCAACGGTTAATTTGAGATTTTTTTGCCATATTTTTATTTTTTAAATGGTACTCCAAAAAGCCTTAAGAGTTCCTTGGATTCCTCTTTATTCTTTGATGTAGTAACGATGGTTATATCCATACCTTGAACTCTAGGGGTTCTATCCGTTTCTATCTCGGGAAAAATTGTCTGCTCGGACAATCCTAAACTGTAATTGCCAGATTGGTCAAAAGAATCTGGTGGCACTCCGTTAAAATCACGGATTCTGGGAAGCGCGACATTTACTAGGCGGTCCATAAACTCATACATCATATTTCTTCTCAACGTAACCTTGCAGCCAACAGGAAGTCCTTCCCTAATCTTAAAATTAGAAATAGCTTTTTTTGCCCGACGTAAAGATGGCCTCTGGCCCGTGATTGTAGCTAATTCATCCATAGCCTGGTCAAGAATCTTAATGTCTTGGATAGCTTCTCCTACCCCCATATTAACAACGATCTTGACCAAGCGCGGAACTTCTAGCTTGTTCTTATATTTAAAGATCTCCATCATCTTAGGAATGATCTCATTATTATATTTCTCTATTAATCTTGGTTTCATTATATTGCCTCACCGCACTTTTTGCATATTCTTGTCTTGGTATCGTCTTTCAAAAGCTTGAAGCCGACTCTGGTTGGTTTACTACAATGCTTGCAAAGAACCATTAAATTTGATACATGTATAGGAGATTCCATCTCTAATATGCCAGCTTGGTCTTGTTCGCGTCTTTTTTTAACATGCTTTTTCATCATGTTAACTCTTTCCACAAGCGCACGGTCAATTTTAGGGAATACGTGCAATACCTTGCCCTTTTTACCCCTGTCTTTACCGGCTATAACCAATACTGTATCGTCTTTTCGTATCTTAAACATAATTAAAGCACCTCTGGTGCTAATGAAATTATCTTTGAAAAATTCTTATCGCGTAATTCCCTGGCTACAGGACCAAATACTCTTGTGCCCTTAGGTTCTAGTTGATTGTCAATCAGAACAACGGCGTTGCCGTCGAATCTTAAAAAGGAACCATCCGGCCTTCTAATAGCTGCTTTTGTTCTTACTACTACTGCCTTTGACTTTTCGCCTTTTTTTACAGTAGCGTTAGCAGCAGATTCTTTTATATTAACATTAATTATATCTCCAACCTCTGCGTATTGCCTGGAGTGCCTACCCAACACTCCGATCATTGAAGCTTTCTTTGCTCCTGTGTTATCGGCAACCTCTAAAATTGAACGTAAAATGATCATTTTAATTACCTCTTAAGCAATGGGTAAAACTTCGACTATTCTCCAGCGCTTATCTTTAGATAAGGGCCTAGTCTCAACAAGCCTAACTCTATCTCCAGTTTTAGAGACATTTTTCTCATCGTGGGCCTTAAATTTATTTGCCAACTTCATAACCTTGCCATAATCTGGATGACGTGCAAGCCTATCCACCCTCACGACGCGGGTCTTGTTCATCTTATCTGAAACTACTATACCAATTCTTTCTTTTCTTTTTCCGGGATCGCTCATTTTGTTCTCTTTCGCTCGTTTAAAATTGTATTAATTCTAGCTATGTCTTTTTTTATCAGGCTAAACATATGGGGTTTTTCTACCCTGCCTACTTTACGATCATAATTCAGATTGTACAATTGCTTCTTCAGCTCAGTTTTCTTCTGATTTATGTCTTCGGTGGATAAATCTCTAATTTCTTTAATCTTCATATTAAAATCTCTTTTAAACGTGCGCTCTGGATATAAATTTTGTATTAAAAGGCAACTTATATGCCGCCAAGCGGAAAACTTGACGCGCCAACTCTTCAGGAATACCACCTATTTCAAAAAGGATTCTTCCTCTTTTTACTACCGCCACCCAATGGCTTAAGTCGCCCTTGCCTTTTCCCTGGCGTGTTTCAGCGGGCTTCTTGGTAACGGGCTTATCAGGAAATACTCTTATCCAAAGCTTTCCGCCACGTTGTAATTTACGAGTTATAGCCACGCGGATAGATTCAATCTGATTATTCTTCATCCAGCCATTCTCGAGCGATTTTAGACCAAATTCTCCAAAACTTAACTCGCTGCCTCTTGTGGCGATTCCTTTTCGGGTTCCTCTTTGGGCCTTACGATACTTTACTCTTTTGGGCATCATCGCCATTTTTTACTTCCTCTTTTATTATGGTTGTTTCTGGTTGTTCTTGAGCAATCTTTGTCTTCTTCTCAGGAATAATATCTCCTCGATAAATCCAAACCTTAACACCAATTAACCCGTAAGTGGTAACGGCTTCAGTAAAACCATAATCAATATCAGCCCGCAATGTCTGAAGCGGAACCTTTCCTCTTCTATATGACTCTTGCCTTGACATCTCAGCTCCGCCAAGCCTGCCCTTACAAATTATTTTGATTCCTAAAGCGCCCGCATTCATCGACTGCTCTATAGCGCGTTTCATAGCTCTTCTGAAAGCCACTCTTTTCTCTATTTGGAAAGCGATATTCTCAGCTACTAACTGGGATTCTTTAAACGGCTCAGTGATTTCTTCGATCTCAATGTTAATCTCTCTTTTAGCAAGATCAGATAAATCCTGTCTTAATTTCTCGATGTCAACGCCGTGCCTTCCAATAACCATGCCCGGTCTTGCAGTACGAATCTTAATAGTCACCCTATCTGTGTATCGCTCGATAATTATTTTTGCTATCGCAGCTTGCAGGTATTTCTTTTTAATAAACTTACGGATCTTTAAGTCTTCGATTATATTCTTAGCAAAATCTTTTTTGGATGCAGTCCATTTACTGCTCCAGTCTTTTATATAACCGACTCTAAGTACTAACGGATGAACCTTTTGTCCCATATTCTCCTTATTTAGACTTCAAATCTAATTCTATTTTTATATGCGATGTTCTTCTTAAAATCTTTGTAGCCCTTCCGAAAGCCGCAGCCCTGAATCTTTTCCACATTGGGCCTTCATCTGCAGTTATCTTGGAAATAAATAACTGGTCTTCCTGCAAGCCTTTCTGCTTGGCATTGCTTATCGCTGATTTCAGAATCTTTTCAACGTAAGGCTTGGAGCGTTTATTGATATTGGCTAAAATCGCCAAGGCATGATTTACGCTTTGGCCTCTGAGCAGATCAATAACCTGCCGCGTTTTTCTCGGTGATAATCTTAAAAATCTTCCTTTTGCTTGTGCTATCATATTCTTCTAAATGAGCACATCCTTGACAAGCTTGTCAAGGATTAGTGCGAATTTAACCCCGCCCTTTTGGCGAGGACAAATTTGTTAAGTTCTTTTGTTACCAACCTAAAGCCTATTTTTTCATCTCTGAACATATCTCTAATATACAAAACTTTTATTCCGCCAAAAGGGCGGGGTAAGCTCAGCCACAGACTTATATTCACTTCGTTCCATAAGTCTGGGCTTCGCTTAAGTTAATTCCGCTGCCTTCTTGGCTTTTACGCCACCGTGTTTTCTAAAAGTTCTCGTGGGAACGAATTCTCCGAGTTTATGGCCAACCATGTTTTCCGTGATGAACACGGGAACATGCTTTCTTCCGTCATGAATCGCGATAGTAAAACTAACAAATTCGGGAATTACCGTAGAGCGCCTGGACCATGTCTTTACCGGCTGCTTCCTGCCGGAACTGCGCATATTATGAATCTTCTTTACTAAACTTTCTTCTACAAACGCACCTTTTTTTATTGAACGGCTCATATTATTTTCTTCTCTTTACGATATACCTATCTGAATACTTGGTTTTCTTTCTTGTCTTATACCCTTTAGTCGGCATACCCCAAGCTGAAACTGGATGCGGATTACCCTGACCGGATTTACCTTCTCCACCGCCGTGCGGATGGTCGTGAGGATTCATGGCCAGGCCTCTTGAAAGAGGTCTTTTGCCATACCAACGGGATCTGCCTGCTTTTCCTAATGAAATAGTACCATGCTCAATATTGCTAACTTGACCTATCGTTGCGCGGCAATCAAGATGGAATAATCTTATCTCTCCAGACGGAAGCTGAACCTGAGCAAAATCTCCTTCCTTGGCCATAATCTGCGCAGAGGCGCCAGCGCTTCGAACCATCTGGGCATTACCGGTTGTTTTAATTTCTAAATTATGTATGGCGATTCCTAAAGGAATATTGCGTAGCGGCAAACAATTTCCTACTTGAATCTCGGCATTCTGTTTGCTACTGACTACCTCATTACCTACCTTTAACTCAGAAGGCGCTAAAATGTAACTCTTCTGGCCATCGCCATATTGAATAAGGGCGATTCTGGCTGAGCGGTTAGGATCATATTCTATGGATATAACTTTTGCCGGTGAATCTAATTTCTCGCGTTTAAAATCAACAATCCGATACATGCGCTTGACCCCGCCACCGATACCCCTGGCAGTAATTCTTCCGTAAGCGTTTCTTCCGCCGCTTCGCTTTAAAGGCTCAAGCAAACTCTTCTCGGGATATTTTTTGGTAATATCTTTGAAGTCGCTAATAACCGTAAATCTTAAATTAGGCGTTGTGGGTTTAAATTTCTTGACTCCCAATTTATGTCACCTCAATCTTTTGTCCGGAATGAAGAGTTACCACTGCCTTTTTCCAATCTGCTGTTTTACCCAATTCCGTACGGACTCTGCGCAATTTTCCTCTGATATTCATTGTGTTCACTGAAAGTACTTTTACCTTATATATATCTTCAATGGCTTTCTTGATTTGGATTTTATTAGCTCTCATGGAAACTGAAAAGATATATTTTCCGTCCTGCTCCAAAATCGTGCCTTTTTCCGTTCTGATTAAATTATGGACTAAATCGTAAGTATCAATCATCTTATCCCTTTAATCTACTTATAATTCCTTTTAATGCCGCTTTTGTTAAAATCAGCTTCTTAAAATGCAAAACATCGTAGGCTGACAGATCGCTTGAGCTCGTAGTCTGCACAGTGGGAATATTTCTTGCCGCCTGCGATATATTCTTTTCTTTCGAGTCCAAAACTATCAATGCCTTATCTTCAATCTTTAAATTATTTAAAATCTTATTTACCTCTTTAGTCTTGAGAGTATCCAGGCTGATCTTCTCGATAATGATTAAATCATCGGAATTTAATTTGGCATTGATACTGGATCTTAGTGCGCCTAACCTTATCTTCTTGGATAAAGAATAATTAAATTCTCTTGGGTGCGGGCCAAATACGACACCGCCGCCTTTCCACAAAGGAGACCTGATAGAACCTGCGCGGGCGCGTCCAGTATGTTTTTGTCTCCAAGGTTTCTTTCCGCCGCCGGAAACTTCTCCTCTAGTTTTGGTAGAAGCCGTGCCCTGGCGTTTGTTAGCATGATACATCTTAACAACCTGATAAAGCAGATCTGAATTTACGGTTCCGTCGAAGATGTTCTTGCTAAGCTCCATCTTCTCTACCTGCTTGCCTTCCTGATTATAAACTGTAATATTATCTGGCATAACTATTTCTTAGCCTCTTTTTTAGCTTCAGGCTTTGCTTCTTTCTTAGGCTTATGCTCGGCTTCCTTCTTGGCCTCTGGCTTGTGTTCAACCACGGCTACTTTTTTCTTACGCGAGAGATTTATCAAAACCAGTGCATCTTTATGTCCGGGAACCGCGCCCTTAACCAACAACAAATTGTTTTCAGCGTCTGTTTTTACTACCCTTAAATTCTTTACCGTTACTCTATCCATACCCATATGGCCGGGAAGATGATGGCCTTTAAATACTCTTGAGGGGTCGGAACTGGAACTCACTGAACCTACTCTTCTACGTGATGTAGAGCCGTGCGTCATAGGGCCGCCGTGCCAATGCCAACGTTTCATTCCGCCCTGGAAACCTTTTCCAATAGAAAGACCTGTTATATCTACGAAGTCACCTTCGCTGAATAGATTAGCTTTTAGCTCCTGACCAATCTGATAATCGGTATTGGCATCTTTTAGGAATTCTCTGATATAACGCAAAGGTTTAATATTAGCCTTCTTGAAGAATTCCCTCTGGGGTTTTTTAAGCCTTGATTCTTTTACTTCGCCAAAACCCAGCTGAACTTTCTTCTCGTTTTTAGCCAAGACAAAGCATGGCCCTGCCTCAATCGCTGTGACAGGAATCCTTTTATCCTGACTGAAAATCTGCGTCATGCCAATCTTTTTTCCAATCAAACCAAGTGCCATAATCCTACCTATTTTATTTCAACGTCAACGCCCGCCGGAAGGTTCAATTTCCTTAGAGCATCAATCGTCTTTGCCGTAGGCTCAATCAACTGCAATAGCCGCTTATGCGTAGAAATCTGGAATTGCTCCCGGGATTTCTTATCGACGTGGGGCGAACGTAAAACCGTAAAGACCTCTTTCTTGGTCGGTAACGGAATAGGACCTGAAACCTTGGCCCCGGTTCGCTTAGCCGTCTCAACGATCTCTTGCGTAGACTGATCCAACAGCCTATGGTCAAAAGCCTTTAATCTAATCCAAATTTTCTGCATTGTTTTACCTTTTTATTGTCTAAACGAAATAATCTCACCCGAAAAGACAATAACCTTGTTTACTAA
>VGKH01000055.1 GCA_016867135.1 Candidatus Omnitrophota bacterium | reverse complement strand
GATTATTTATTTTTGATTCTTGATTTTGCATATTTTATCAAACCTACTAAATCCCTTCTTGCCGGACAGACATAACTACAGAGACCGCATTCAATGCAGTCCATAACATCATAACTTTTCGCTACCTCAAATTTATCCCGTTCTGTCGCCATGGTTATAAAAGCCGGCATAATCTTCACCGGACAAACATCCACGCAGCGTCCGCAGCGGCAGCAGACGCGGTCTTCTCTATTCGTAAGTTCGTTTTTCGAGAAAAATATGATTCCGGTCGTGCTTTTTATCACTGGGACATCTAAAGTGAACTGTGCGGTCCCCATCATCGGCCCGCCAAAAACTATTTTTGCCGGCTCATTTTTAAAAGACCCGCAATTATCCAATAAATCCCGGACGGTAGTCCCGATTCTTACCAACAGATTCTGTGGATTGGCCAGACAACTTCCAGTCAAAGTGACAACTTTTTCATAAAGCGGCTTGGATTTATAAACTGCTTCATATATCGCAAAAACCGTTCCCACATTATGAACCACCACGCCGATATCAAAAGGCAAACCACCCGAAGGGACCTCGCGGTTTAAAACCGATTTTGTCAGCTGCTTTTCTCCGCCTTGGGGATAGCTTGATTTTAAAACCTTTAATTTGAAATTCGTATCTTTGATAAGTTCCCACATTATTTTTATCGCTTCTGGCTTGTTATCTTCGATAGCGATATAACATTGCGGGTCACCTAAAATCTTTAATACAATTTTGGCCCCTTCAAGAATCCCTCCAGCTTTCTGTTTCATCAAGACAAAATCATTAGTCAAATACGGTTCGCATTCCGCGCCATTAAGAATAAAAGAATCTATCTTCTTAGGCGGAGTCAATTTTACATGCGCGGGGAATGCTGCTCCGCCCAATCCGACAACTCCGGCATCAAAAATGATTTTTCTTAATTGTTCAACGGAGAGATTATTAACCTCCTGTTCGGTTTTTAAGCTCTCATTTATTTTGCTATCGGTATTATCGTTTTCAATTACAACTGCCTTGGCTTTCCCCAGGCTCGGATGAGGACAATCCTGGATAGCTATTACCTTGCCCGAAACCGAAGAATGCACCGGCGAAAATAATCCTTTATCTAAACTACCAATAAGCTGCCCAGTTTTTACCTCGTCTCCGACGCTGACTTTGGGCTCGCAAGCCGCACCAAAATGCTGGCTCAACGAAATATAAACCTTCGAAGGTAAGTTAGCTACCTTGATTGGTTTATGATGAGTAGATTCTTTGTTTTCTCTAAGCTTTATCATTATTAACAGATATCTCCATTACTCCGTATCTTATATAACCGAATAAGCCAACGATGGTAATGATAAGTCCGGTATAAATTAAGAACCAAAACTCGCCCACCAAATCAGCCAGTTTTGAACTTATCAACATAAAAAGTAAGAATGCAAAATGCATTACGATCTCTAGGGAACTAAAGACCTTGCCACGCATCTGGCTACTGGCTGCCTCATGGACCAAGGTATTTGCCGCGGCCATAATCGGCGAGACGATCATCCCAAAAATAAAGGCTATTGTTGCAGCTACGATAAAATTTGGATAGGCAGTCAAAGCGACGACAAAGAAACTAAGTACTACCCCGCTAAAAGCCAAACAGGAAAATATTACCTTAAAATGCGAGACCCTATGCCCCAATCTTCCGTAAACTAAAGAGCCGATGAACAATCCTACTCCCAAAAACATAATCAAAAGGCCCAAGTCTTTAGTAACTGTTCCCAAGGCATGCTGGATAAAGATTACCGCTACTACATAAATAGACCCCAGCGCCGACCATAGTAAAAATAAAACTTTAATGATAAAACTGATTTCTTTTTGCTTTATTAAATACGCCACTCCGTCTTTAATCTCGGCTATAACTGATTTCTTGATAACTTCAATGACTTCTTTTCCCAGTTCCAAGATTTCTTCTTTTTTAATATGGCCGACTATTTTTGTCCCAATAAAAATAATTGTGGTTGCGGCAACAAAAAATGATACGGATGCCAAATAAAAGCCTCCCTTTGCACCCCAGGCATCAACAAGTATGCCTCCCAATCCAAAACCAAAAGCCGCTGCCACCATCCCCGTCATATTAGCCAAAGAATTAGCAATAAGGAGCTGCTTTCCCGGTACCAAATCAGGTATTATGGAAAGTTTTGCGGGGACATAGAACCGACCTATGCAAAAAACCAAGAATATTACGACATATATTGAAACCATGGATGCTCTAGAAATAAACATTAAAGGAACGCTAAGCATCAAAATGCTTTTTAAACCATCACTTATAACCATAGTTTTGCGACGGTCCCATCTATCGACATATACGCCAGCGACAGGACCAATGACAAAAACCGGAATGATAGTAAAAGAGATAACTTTGGCTAACTGGAAGGTCGAACCGGGAGCTACAGAGTAGACTAAGGCAATTAGGGCCATCTGGATTATCCTGTCACCAAATTGCGAGGCAACCTGGCTCATCCATAATAAAGAAAAATTCTTATTTCTTATTATTTCTCTGAATCTACTCATGGTTTTAAAGCTGGCGAGAGGAATCGAACCTCCGACCTGAGCTTTACGAAAGCCCTGCTCTACCAACTGAGCTACGCCAGCACAAAGAATTTTTATCAAGGCGACCTGCGATTTATCCCTCGATATGTCTCGGGATCCTTCGAGGGATCCTGAGCGAAGCGAAGGACGAAACCGCTGCTCTACCAACTGCCTCCCTCGGACCGAGTCCCCTGATTGTTTTTCCTCGGGACGAGGTCGCACCGAGTGTTCTAAATTCATGCGCTCAGCACGAGGTGAGCTACATCGGCAAGGCTTTAAGCGAAAAAATGGTGCCGAGAGCCAGACTTGCACTGGCGACGCCGGGCTTTTCAGGCCCGCGCTCTACTACCTGAGCTATCTCGGCATATACTTATTTATTCCGCCAACTTCAAACGAGAAATCTTAATTCACAAACTATGATACTACCTGCTCCGACGCTCCTCCGACGTATCGTCGGAATCGGCCGGAGTCCCGACTTCCGCCAAAGGCGGAACGTCGGGAAGCTATCCCGGCATTAAACTGGGCGCTTAAAATCAGTTAAAGAATATTCTACCAAACATTAATAAAGTGTCAATACTTTAGAAGTTTCATATATTCTACTTCGCATAAGCAATGAAAACGATTGTAAATGCTTCGTAGAATATTCTCATCGGAATAATTCTCCGAAGCCTATACCAGAGTTTACTATTGGTAAGGCGAAGGAGAATAGTTATGGATGTTGTTATGTTAGGGAGGGTTAAATTCAAACGGCAAGCCTTGCCTAATCGGCTTGTTCTACTATCCTTACATATAATTTCTGGGACAAAGACAAATCCGGCAATATATTCTTACGGCATTTTACTTTTAATCGTACCGTACGAGGAGTTAACTGCTCCATGGTAATATAAACCTTGCTTTTACCCACCTTAGCTCTAATTACGCCCTTTTGACTATCATTTATTTCGCTGGCACCCATATCTTCCAAAACCACCGAAGCTCCATCCCATAAAGAATCATAGCCTTTTTCTGTTTCTCCCTGAATGGTATCTTTGCTTACCGCATAGCCACCCAATACGCCAACCGCACCACCGACCACAAATGCCACGCAACCGCAAATATAAAGCCCCATTATAGGAATAAGAAGGTAGGTAAGAAACCTGGTATACGTGCCCTTTGTCATATCTTTCTCCCTTTTGCTAACTATTTTTATTCCCGGATAAAATATTCAACAATGATTGCTCTAAAATCGCAATCTTCTCCCTTACTTCCTGGCTTAAATCCTCGCCGAAACCGACAGACTGAGGTTGCATGGCTAAGAAAATAATATTTGCTTGGCAATTATGCTCCAGGAATTCAATTATCAAGTTTAAGGGCAGATTATGAGTTGAAAAATACTGCAAATTGGAAGCTTCATGCGGGTCTAAAATCCGGGTTTCTGCAGGGCTGCCCTTAAAATCAGCAGCATCCAAAATTAATATCGTATCCGGGGCTTCTTCAATAACTTTGTTTAGATAGTTTTCAGGCGCGCTTTTCGCATCTATAACTATGGCTTTGACTTTATCCTTTAACCTGTCTGCCAACAAAGAACCAAAACCATCATCTCTTCTTAAAGGATTGCCTATCCCCAAGATAACGACTTTTCCTTTTAAGGCCTCTTTTAAATTCTTCTCAATAGTACTAATCATATATACAATGCTTAATTTGTATTTATTTTAGCATAATTTATGAATTTGTCGATTAATTTCACCCCGTTAAAAAATTTGTTAATAAATATGTTTTTCTAAATTTTTAACGGGGTTAAGATTTTAGGATAGCTTCGCGCCTACATTTTGGACACAAGATTCTGATTCTATCAGCGCGGTATAACTGGCTTTCTTTCAAGGAGGGCATTGGATCCGAAGTTGAGAGTGACATCTGTTTTAAATAAAACAACATCAGGCTTGCGTTGGAAAAGGTCAAGGGCCCAAGCCGTTTAGCAACCCAAGTAATCTGATCTTTCGGCGCTATGACCTCACCACAACATTCGCATAAAACTAATTCCTTTTCTACTTTAGAAACTAGCTGCCTTCTATTTTCAAGCACTGCAAGGTCAAACTCTTTGGTCAGGACGACGCCTTTTTCTGTCGGGCAATTCGCCTGGCATTGGCCGCAGAATATACATATATCATGTCTTAAAACGAATTTTCTTACAGCCTTGCCGTCTTTAATCTCGTCTTTAAAAGTTATGGCTCCGGCAGGGCACACTTGAGCACAGGCAGAACAACCCATGCAATCTTTTTCAGAATACTCTGGTTTTCCGCGGAAGCTGTCGAAAGGTATGTGTGGTTTAAAAGGAAACTTTGAAGTATAAGGACCAGTTAAAACGGCTTTTATGGCCTCTTTTAAAATCCTGAATTGAAGAATGCCGGGCAGCTTCATTTCTTATCTCCTATGAGCACTCGACTTATGGAGTCCGCCAAAATGCTGTGGCGGACGACATAAGTCGATTTTCTATGTTTTCTACTTGCCTGTGCGAATTGGACCCAGCACTAATTTTGAATAAAGTATATAATATACAAAATTAGTGCTGGGTAAATTCCGACATATAAGTTACGTCCTCCGACGATGCGTCGGAGGACGTAACTTATGTCGTCATTTATCTTCCTCATATTTATCGCAAACTGATTTTTCCCAAAGCTTAATCCCGGATTTATGCGCGCCGCGCGCCAAGGCGTGGGCTGCCACCGGCGAAGTAAGCAAAAGGAATATAATACAAAGTAGGGCCTTTGCCCCGGCAGCAGTAAAACCGAATCTTATCAGTACGCCTAAAAGAATACCGCAGGTCCCCAAGGTCACGCATTTGGTAGAAGCCTGAAGGCGGTTATACACATCGGGAAGCCTGATTAAACCGATGCATCCAAATAAATCAAAGGTAATACCGATAATTATAAATATCAAAGCTATGGTCTCATTCATCAAAATTTCTTCCCTCTAAGAATTTAGCCAAGGCCAACGTCCCGATAAAACTCTGCAGTGCCCAAGCAATAGCAATATCGATATACCAGTCTTTTTTGGTATATACGGCCAAAATCGCGCAGAAGCCGATAATCAAAATACCGACGATGTCGGTTGCTACCGACCTATCGGCAGCGGTCGGCCCGCGCAGTATCCGGTACAAAGAAAGCAAAAAACAGATTAAAAGATAAAGCATTAATTTGGTAGGGGTGTTCACGGGCAAAAACGCGAAGATAAAAATAATCAGTGCCGATAATGTAACAAATCCCAGCAACCAACGCAAAAATTTCATTTGAACACCTCTTTTAATATCCGCTCGAAATTAGAAACGATAATTTTAGACGCCTCTTCTACATCCTGAGATTTCACGTCGATCCAATGGATGTAAAGGCAGCTGTTTTCCTTATCAACATCCACGGACAATGTCCCCGGAGTAAGGGTAATGAAATTAGCTAAAAACGTTAACGCCGTCTCGGTCTTTAAAATCGTCCTGACCTTTACTATCCCGGGATTAATAGGCAAGCGCGGATTCAATACCCTAAGGGCCACATCAATATTCGACTTAAGGCATTCCCAGATAAAAACCACAAGACAATACAAAAACCAGATGTAGCGCCTAGGATTAAGCCATTTATGGGCTTCGTTGGTAAACATATCGCCCATGCTTAAGGCTACCAGAAAAGAAACTAAAATCCCTATAACAATATGCTGCCAATCCGGACTAAAGGACAAAAGCATCCACAGCAAAAAAGAAACCATAAAGGTAAGTATCTTCGAACGCATATTCTTATATCCCCAAAATAATTTTGGCGTAGCCGGTGCCCTCCAATAACGTTGCAGCAGCCGGCTTAATGATTGAATCAACAAAAGGAATAAAAAATAATCCTACGGCAATGCACAAAACCGCCAGTACCACCATTGCCAACTGCATAGAAAACGGCGCTTCTTTTATGCTAGAAATTGCCTGTTCTGCCTTGCGCATAAATGCGTATTTCTGCACCTTCAAAAAAGAAGCCAGGGTCACCATTCCCACTAAGATACAAACTATGGCGCCGATGATATTATTGGCTTGGAAGGCAGCGATAATAATTATCAATTTACTCCAGAAACCGCACAAGGGCGGTATGCCAGCGATGGATAACGAAGCTACCAGGCAGGTATTGCTGGTAACCGGCATCTGATTAGATAGCCCGCCTAATTTATCCAACTGTCTTACGCCGGTGCTGTATTCCACTGCTCCGGAATTTAAAAACAGGAGCGACTTAAATAATGAATGATTGAAAAGATGGAATAATCCGCCGATAATCCCCAATGGGGTGCCTAAGCCAATGGCAAAGATTACATAACCAATCTGGCTGACCGAGTGATACGCCAACAGCCTTTTAAAATCCCATTGGCCAATCGCTAACAAAACTCCGACGGACATCGAGATGATACCCAACCAGATGAATAACGAGGAGATTGCTGGAGTAAAACCAATAATATTAAATACCACGCGGATCAGGGCATAGACACCTATAGTTTTTATCACCACGCCGGAAAGCATAGCTGACATGGGAGCCGGAGCTGCGGGATGGGCGTCGGGAAGCCAGGCATGAAACGGCACCAACGCCACCTTCAATCCGAATCCCATCATAAATAATGCTAGGCAATAAAGTATCAGTTCTTTTGAAGTGGAAAAATTTAAGCTCCGGCTGATATCCGCCATATTCAAGGTTGAGACATGACCCAACAACATTCCTATCGCCAGCAATATCAAGGTAGAAGCTACGCTTCCTAAAACCAGATATTTAAATGCCGCTTCCAGTTCATCCGCCTCGGTGCCAAAGGCAACTAAGGCGTAACTGGCGATAGAAGTGATTTCCAAGAATACAAAAAGATTAAATAAGTCTCCACTTATGACCACGCCGTTTAACCCAACCAGCAGTAAACAGAATAAAGTATAATAAAGTTTTGGCGCAGTATATTTCTTGATATAGCCGATGGAAAATATAAGAGCCATGCAACCGATAAGATTAACCACCAAAAGCATCAGCACCGTCAAACCGTCTAAAACCATACAGATGCCAAATGGCGGCTTCCAGCCTCCTACGTCGTAAACCTTTATGCCGGTTTTTAGCCAAAAGATACTGGCAACAGAAAATAGCAAAAGCAACCCGGCGCATAGATTGGCCACCACCTGCGCCCACTCTTCTTTGAATTTAGCGATAATGGGAATCAGAAACGCGCCACCCAAAGGTATAATCACAAAAATCGGCAACATCTTTATCCTTTTAACCTTCTGATTTCGTTGATATCAAAGGTTTTATACTTCTCGTAAATGCGCATGGCAATAGCCACCATAAGCGCCATTATCCCTAAGCCAATAACAATGGAAGTGAGAATTAACGCTTGCGGCAAAGGATCGACAAAATTAGTAACTACCACATCTTTACTCAAAATCGGCGCCTCACCTCCGGTGCGATAGCCCAACAGAATGAAAAATAGATTGATGGCGTATTCGGTAATTACCAAGCCTATAATCTTTTTTACCAGATTCTTCTTTACCAACAAACAATATAATCCGATGGCAAATAACACCATACACAATAAATACAAACTCATCTATCTATTCTCCTTATTATCAACTTCGGGAATACGTAATATTGCCATGGCAATAAATATACTAAAGAGTCCGGCGCCTACCTTTAAAAATATAGCAATATTGCACAAAATAATTATCCCGGAACTGAATAAATCAAAAGGCTGACCCTTGGGAAGCGTATTTAATAAGTAAGCTCCGGCGGTCAAGCCCAAAAGCGCAATCCCCCAGAACATCAATCCTCCCAGGGA
>VGKH01000054.1 GCA_016867135.1 Candidatus Omnitrophota bacterium | reverse complement strand
CTCAGGCCGACAGTCGCTTTTTCATTTTTATAATCGAGGGTCGGGGAATCAAGATTCTCACTTGTCTGGTGCATCAGGGTCAGATATGTATTGAGCTTCTTTACAAAATCAATGGTTTTATAAAAAGATACGCTCATGGATTCATCTTTATGCGGGGAAATAGTGCCGGTATTGTGCGTATTGTAGTAATCCATTCTTAAAGAAGAGGTATCATCGAAATAATAATTTAAATCGGTATTAAAGTCTAAATTGTATCTTTTATCGTGCTCGGGGTTGGGGAACAACCTGTCTCTATAAGTATCCAGCCGGCCGGCAAGCTGGAGTTTGGGGCTAGGATTGTAGCGATAGGTAACTAAGCTTCCTAATTTCCCGGAATCAAAAGGCCTGCCAGTAATTCCGTAATAATTCTCATTGATATTTCTAAATTCTCCGGTAAGTTGCAATTTAGGCACGGTAAAATTAGCACCTAACAGATAAGCCGTCGAATCTGTGTCATATCCGAAATCGCTTCTTAATTTTGTATTACCTAATTTGGTTTCAAAAGTATGATTAAAAATATTCTCATTGATCATCGGATCGCGTTCTGAACCATACCCATGGAATAAAGAAAATGTTTGATAGGCACCTTTGGGGAGATCCAGTCCTATGCGCCCACCCTCGATAAATGCATCTTTTGATGCTGCAACTCCTGGCGAAAGCGGGCTAAATATGCCTTGATTCTCCCTGCCCCAAAATAAAGTATAATTCAATCTGTCGTCAAATAATTCCGAGTCAAGCTTGGCTCCTCTTAAGCCCGCTCCACCAAAACCTAAATTATTAAAACCAAGATAATAATCAAACAGCCTTAAATCAAAACCTTTAAAAGGCCCTAGCTTTCCATCCTCCAGGCCCAAGGTATAATAAGTCAACTCCGACTTCTGTTGTAGTTTAGCCAACTGCAGGCTTGCATCGAGGTCTCCATAAGGACTTTGACCATCCAGGCCGAAATTCTGATAGAATGAATAGGACTGTCTCGTTAAATCATTAAGTCGTCTGCCAGTATTAAAAGAAGCCCATTCATTTGAATACCGCAATTTGAACGAGCCGGCCTCTTCAATTTGTGATCTAGCTAATGATACCGGGCCTAATCTAAATGGAGAGATATGTGCATTGAAGGTCCAGCGACCTTCGTTATCCCAAATATGTAAATAGGTGCTTCCGATATTCTTGGCAATAAGCGTAATCTCATTTGGGCCTTTTCTTTCGATTGATAATTTATCAGGATCCACTACGAGAAACTTGCTGATATTATCGCCTTCGATCACAAGCGGCCTGCCGATCTGCAATTCTAGCTTTGTCAACGGTTGGGTGGCTCTTACAGTGTCGTTTAAACTTAGTTTTTGCGGGAATACCTTTACGCCTTCTATTATTTCGGCTGCTTGCATCGGGGTTGCTTCTTTTGCTAACTTGACTTCCGCAGGCCTAGCTACGCTTCTGATGGTTTGATCGAATGCATCTAAAGCTTTTCTTATTACCGTTTCCTTCTTTTCTTCCTCCTCTTTGGCTAAGACAATCTCAGAAGTAGTGGTAGACGATGGTATTATTTCTAAAATAGGCGTTTCCCCTTCTATAAAAACCTCTTCGAATCTATCTAGTGCTTTTTCTATGGCTTCTTGCTTTTGATCTTCGGGTAGTTCAGTCAATGAAGGATGCAAATATTCCGCTTCGGAAATTAACTCATTCTTCATTAATTGGATGTATTCTATGGCGGTTTTGTTGGCGGGATCGAGTATCAAAGCCTTTTTGAATTCGTGCAAGGACTCGGAGAATCTTCCATTGTTATAATATTTAATACCTAACTCGCACAGAAAATCGCTTACGCCGGATGCTTCAATATTGGTTTCGCTACAGATAAAAAAGGCGGGGATAATAAAAAGACAGAATAAAATGATTGTCCTTAAGAAACAACGGTTTGTCTTCTTAGAAAAAACGCTCCGAGCTCCTTCAAAACAAAGCATAATAGAAGACTCTCTTTTTCTCTACTCCTTAGGAGTAACATTGGTAACCTCGCCGTAAGAACCAAAAGTTATTTGCGCCTCTTGTATCAAAGGCATATCTCCCAAATCTAAGGTAATTATTAAATCGTAATTACCCGCTGGTATGCTCTTCGAAAACGTTGATGATATTTTGGCTTGTTCACCGGCAAAAGTATAAACATCATTAAATTGGCCCCTGGCAAAAACCATGCCTTTGTTGTCGATAATATTAAACGCGCCCTTAGCGGTTATATCCACATTGCCAATATTTTTTAAGACGGCATCTATTTTGTATTCCCCTTGCCTGCCTGTAACCGCTAAATCCGATAAAACTGCTTTTCTCTTTACAGCGCCAGCCTCGATATAAAACAAAGAACCTATCCGGCCTTTAATTACAATATCTACGCCTTCTTCATTTTTCGTTGTCCCCATGGCGGTCTCAAAAAACAAAACGGCATAATGTCCACCCTCTACGCCGGGAGGAACTCTTACTGAATAAAATACCTGTTGAGCTCCAAACGCAGACAAGGTAAATTCGGCAGGATAAAAATTTATCCATGGCGCGCATGATAAAGGGGTCGTTCCAGGAGGAGCAAAATCTTTGGCTCCGTCCTGAGTCGGAGAATATATCCAATCTTCTAAGTAGGCTTTAACATCGACGCTGTCTTCGGTGGTGTTGACTACCGTAATCGCGCCACTTTCAGAACCCCCTGAAGCAATCTGCGCTCTTATTTTTGGTTTATCGATGTGCATGGTTACCGCGTAGGCGTCATTGGCCACGCTCAATAGAAAAATACTCCAAGCAAAAAATAAACCAACAAAAAAGCTACTAGGAAAACCTTTATTCTTAGTTAAACAATATCTTAACATTTTTATTCTTGGCCCCTTAAAACAAAAAAAGAGCGCGAAAACGTTTTCTGCTTTTTTACAATTATTTCCTTCATCATTCCATTATAGCAAATAATGAAAATTTGTAAAATTTTTTCCTTTCCTAATGCCAGTAGGCAAAATCTTTCTTCTTTTCTACTTGATTAAGAAAGTGGTTCTCTTATACTTTAGCCTCCTGCTTGTATTTTTCACTTTGCGCTTAATAAAGCACGACCGTGAAAACTACTTCTCCCTGATAGGCGCCTGGGGCCTGATTGAAACCTATGGCTGTAAACCCACTAACTGCGGAGGCATTCGGGATAGAGTAAATTCCCTGAGCTATCCTCCCCAATCCACTGGGACCGCTGGTGTAGAGCACGTAGTTATTTCTAGTCGCTAAAGAAGCAGCTCCTATGCTTGCGCCAGCTGGCATATCTCCCTGGGCAACGCCACCTATCTGGTCTAAGGTAGAATAGTTAGGCGTAACTACAAACGCGCTGTTAATATTATTGGCTCCCAAAGCCACGCCTAAGCAGGTCTGTTTAATCTGATATGGTCTTGCGCCTGTGTTGGCGAGCAGGTAAACGGTAAACCATTTGCGGGAAAACCATACCCCTGCCTCATTACCGTTAGCTAATGTGTGTGTTAGATTCCCAAAGCCGAGACTGGTAGCATCGCCGACTGGGGTCGTGCTAGTATCCATAAAATACTTTATCCAGCCGCTAAGTTCTAGCATGTTTGGAACCGTAGCATCCACATCATAGCGAACAGTATCGCCAGCAAAACAAACAGTGCTCAAACTAATAAACAGAATCGCTATTAATATCAAAGTTGCTTTTATCATTTTTTTCACCCCCTTTACTTAAATAATTTTAAAACTATAATTGCATATTGGACTACTGCTCCAATAATGAATACGTAATGCTGGTGGAATAATTTCCCGATGCAATATCCTGCGGCACACCTAATTTATAAATCACGTTAAATTTTACGGGCTTTCCTTCTTTAGAAGTATATAAAACCATCTGGCCCGTTTCTACCGGGGCTTCGCCGGTATAATTTAAGCCTTTGGTATCTTGCTCTGCTTCTGTCTTTAATTTAAAAAATCCGTAAGGAATAGTTTTGCCATCTTCGTTGGTTAATGGACCGGCGACCCGTTGAACTACCTGATATGATTGACCGGTGTTAGTTTGAACTTCAATATAAGAGGTTCTTATTTTAGGCGGCTGGAGCGGCTTAAGATCTTTAAAAGCTATTCTGCCGGTCTCATCAGAATTAACGGAAAGATTAAATATAGACTTGATCTCTACTTCTAATTGCAATATATCAAGGTTGCCTCCCTGTTGCATAGGCATAGCGCTTTCTACCAGATAAGCCAAAGTTCCTCTATAATTGCCAGCGGTTAAATCTTTGCTGGCATCGGATAAGGCATAGGTTATTACTATCTCGTCGGGGCTGCCGCGATTATCCGAGGTATATAATACCATATCTCCTAAAGGCAAGGCTACGGAGTCTCCGATTCCTAATTGACCGTTTGAGCCTCCCCTGCCAGACATCAAAATTATTTTTTCGGGAAGCTGCCTTCCGGCCGTATCTCTTAAAGGCTGCGCCGTTCTTTGAATAATGCGATATCCCCTGCCTAAAAATCCGCCTATCTTAATCTTAACTTCCTGCCGGCGAGATTGCTCTGTGCTTGGACTTTCTAAACTTAAAATCTTGCTTCCCATGGAGGTAGTCACCTCAAAATTCGCTACCGCCTCAACTTCTACTGTAACATCTAAAGTTTTTACCACCGGGCTTTGTGACGATGAGCCCACGGGCTCCAAACTAAAAATTAATCTACCACGATATTGACCCGGCTCTTGATCTATAGGTAAGTTTAAGCCATAAACCACAACAAATGAATTGCTTTGGCCAGAACCATCGGAAGTATAAATCGTCATCGGCCCTGAAATGACGCTTGTTTCAAAATCGTAACCTAAAGTACCGCGCGCGCTTGAACCCCTTAATGTGTAAAGCGTAAATGCTTGGGGCGAAATAACCGCGCCCCGAGAATTTGTCAGAGGAACGGAAGTTTGAATTAGGCGGTACTGCTTGCCTATATCAGAAGTGATATTTATCGCTACTTCCTTGGCTGTTTTTGTTCCGCTTTGTACATTTTCAAAGCGTAAATCTAGGCCGCCTTCATACGGCGTAGCATTAAAACTGAAGGCTGCAAAAAGATTTTCTATTTGTAGAAAACAGACACTAAGCATTATTAAAATAATGATCATCGCGGGATTTATCCCCTCATGTTTCTTTTCTGACCACTTTTTCGCCATCTTTTACCTCTTGTTATGCTTATTCTTCTGATTCTGTTCGGACGGGAGCCTACTGTCTTCCCCTTCTTTAGATCTTGCTTTTCTCTTCTCTTGTTTTTCTTAAAGAGCAGAACCCTTTTAAAATCAATAAGTTATGTATTGAGCCTTGGTACTAAATAAAAAAGGGTCATTTCTGACCCTTTTGTTCCAAGTTTTACTCCCGTGTACTTGAAGTATAGCATATTTTTTGCAAATTTGCCAACATTTTTTCAATATTTTTGGAAGATGAAACTTTATTTTGCTTGCGATGTAACCTATTTATTGACATCTTGTTATAAAATCCAACATGAATGGATGGATTAAAATCGTAAAGACCTGGCGATTCTGCTTCGCTAAAATGCTTGCGCTTTTAGGTACGCAGGAATCGTTCCTTCGAAGTCCGCCACGAAACTTGGCGGACGAAGGAGAACGACCCAAACGAGATTTTCCCGACCATATCTTAACATTGTGTCGGGATCCCGCCTGATATTTAGAATTAGAGGCGGGAGAACTCGTGTCGCCCCGACGCATCGTCGGGGTGTCCTAATATGTTGGCGACCCCAACCGGATTTGAACCGGTGTCGAGAGCTTGAAAAGCTCTTGTCCTAACCAGGCTAGACGATGGGGTCGAATTCAAGTCAAAACTCAAAAGGCAAAAGGTAAAAGTGCAAGGCAAAATTAAAAAGTTTTAACTTTTGAGTTGTGGTTTTGACTTTTTCCTTTTGACTTTTTACTTTTCCTACTCTTCCTTCGATACTATCTTAGCAACCGAAGTAACGTAATCATCTTTATGCAAACTGATAAGTTTTACGCCTTGGGTGTTTCGTCCGGTAATTCTGATATCTTTTACCAAGCAGCGGACCATCATGGCGTTTTTTGTAACGGTCATGATCTCGTCGTCATCTTTTACGGCTTTTATATTCACCACTTCGCCGTTTTTCTTTGTGACCTTGATATTGATTATACCTTTCCCTCCGCGCGACTGCATACGATATTCATTAAAGTCGGTGCGTTTGGCGAAACCTCCGGAAGTAACCGTCAAAAGTGTCATGCCCATTTTCTTTATCTCTTCGGGAAATACCTCTGCGCCTATGACCATATCATTTTTAGCCAACCTTACGCCTCGCACACCTTTGGCAGACCTACCCATGTCGCGGACTTGTTTTTCCTGAAATCTTATGGACTTGCCGTCTTTGGTCGCCAATAAAAGATGTTGTTTCCCGTCGGTAATCGAAGCATTAACCACATGGTCATTTTTCTCTAAGGTGATGGCGACGATTCCGCCTTTACGCGGATTGGCAAAGGCCGAAAGCTTGGTCTTTTTAATCACGCCCTGCTCAGTACATAACGTTAGATACATATCGTCTTTAAATTCTTTGACCGGCACAACCGAGGCAATGGTCTCATCTTTTTCTACAGAAAGCAGGTTGACAATGGCCTTGCCTTTGGCTATGCGTGAGGCCAGAGGAATTTCATAAACCTTTAACCAATAACACCGGCCTTTGTTAGTAAAAATCAGGAGATAGTCTTTGGTTGAAGCGATAAAAAGGTGTTCAACAAAATCCTCTTCGCGCGTCTCCATGGCAGTTACGCCTTTTCCTCCGCGATGCTGCTTACGGTAGGCGCTGACTGCCAGCCTCTTGATATAACTAGCCTGGCTTAAAGTGATGACCATGTCCTCTTCGGCGATTAAATCCTCTACTTCGATATCTTCAACCTCGCCGATGATCTCAGTGCGGCGCTCATCGCCGAATTTTTTCTTTAGCTCCCCCGACTCCTGCTTAATTATCTCTTCAATCTTTTTCTCGGAAGCTAAAATCGACTTGTATAATTCAATCTTTTTGATCAATTCTAAATATTCTGCTTCTATCTTGTCGCGCTCGAGAGCAGTCAGCCGCTGTAGTTGCATTTCCAGGATCGCCTGGGCCTGCTCTGGGGATAAATCAAATTTTTTAATTAACGCCTCTTTTGCGTCAGCAACGCTTTTGGAGGTCTTGATGGTTTTAATTATATTATCAATGTGTTTTAAGGCAATTTTTAAGCCCTCTAAGATATGGGCCCTTCTTTCTGCCTTGTCTAATTCAAATTTGGTGCGCCGACGGATAATCTGTTTGCGATGGTCAATATAATACTGCAGCATCTGCTTTAAATTCAAAACGTGAGGTCGATTATTAACCAGGGTCAACATAATTATGCCGAATGTGGTTTCGAGTTGAGTATGCTTATAAAGCTGATTCAATACTATCTGCGGCTCAACATCGCGGCGCAGCACAATCACTACACGGATACCTTCTTTATCCGATTCATCGCGGATGTCGGTTATGCCGTCGATCTTTTTGTCCTGGACTAAATCAGCAATGGTTTCGATAAGCGTAGCTTTATTAACCTGGTAAGGAAGCTCGGTAACTACTATATAATCCTTGCCGCCTTTTTGTCTTTCAATGGTGGCGCGCGCCCGGATAACTAGCTTGCCCCTGCCTGTTTCGTATGCATCCTTTATCCCCTGCCTGCCGCAGATAATCCCGGCCGTAGGGAAATCCGGACCTTTGATATATTTAGTCAAAGATTTTATATCGGTTTCTGGGTTATCGATTAAGTAATCTATTCCGTCTATGACTTCGTTAAGATTATGCGGCGGAATGTTAGTCGCCATGCCAACGGCGATGCCGCTTGAACCGTTGACTAATAAATTCGGCAGGCTCGCCGGAAGAAGCCTGGGCTCGCTTAACGAAGAATCAAAATTAGGAGAGAAATCTACCGTTTCTTTATCTATGTCGCCAAGCATGGCCTGGGAAATCGCTGCCAGCCGCGCCTCGGTATAGCGCATTGCCGCCGGCGCATCCCCATCGACAGAGCCGAAGTTGCCCTGGCCGTCAATCAAAGGATAGCGCAGCGAAAAATCCTGGACCATTCTTACCAAGGCGTCATAGACCGCCATATCGCCGTGAGGATGATACTTACCTAGAACCTCTCCTACGATACGCGCGCTCTTTTTATATGGCTTGGTATGTTCAAGGCTTAACTCTTGCATCGCATAAAGAATTCTTCTGTGTACCGGCTTTAGGCCATCGCGCACGTCGGGAAGCGCGCGTCCTACGATAACGCTCATGGCGTAAGAGAGATAGGAATCCTTCATCTCCTCTTCGATATAAACCGGTATAATCTTTTCTTTGGCTTGAAAATCTTTCATCTCTTACTCCTCAAATGAGCCCGCCATTGTTTCTGTGGCGGGCGAATTTGACCCCCACACCAATTTTAGTATGAGGCGTCTTTTACACCAACCGCGTTCGACCTCTTTTCTACCCACCCAACTTAATTTTAGCGTTGTTTCTAAATTGGTGTGGGGGTAAGCTCGTCCGCCAATGTTCCTTGGCGGACTCGCTTATATATCCAGGTTTTTCACTGAATGGGCGTAAGTTTCAATAAACTCTCTGCGCGGCTCTACCTCATCGCCCATCAAAACTGTAAATGTCTTGTCCGCCTCCACTGCGTCCTCTAAGGTTACCTGTAAAATTGTGCGCCGCTCAGGATCCATGGTGGTTTCCCAAAGCTGCTGCGGATTCATTTCTCCCAGACCTTTATATCTCTGGATGGT
>VGKH01000053.1 GCA_016867135.1 Candidatus Omnitrophota bacterium | reverse complement strand
AAGAGGAAGATGCTTTTTATTTGGTTTTGCTAGGTAGCCACGACGAGATAAGAAGGTATTTGAAAGATTTTAGAACTTCGTAACTCCTACCTTTATTATTAAATTATCTATGCGCAATATAAAATTAACCATCGAATACGATGGAACGAATTATGTTGGCTTTCAGACGCAGAGGACTAAAGATTGTAAATCTCCTACGATCCAGGAAACTTTGGAGAAGGCTTTAAAAAGGATTTGTAAACATAAAATAAATCTTGTCGCCTCCGGGAGAACTGATTCAGGAGTCCACGCCTTGGCTCAAGTGGCAAATTTTAAAACCAATTCAAAAATGCCGCTGGATAAGTTTAGAGTTGCCATTAACGCAAATATCCCTGAAGACATTTCGGTGACAAAAGTAGAAGAGGTGGCTAGCGATTTTCATTCACGATACGGCGCCAAATCTAAAATCTATCGTTATCAGATACTGAATCGGCCATACCGTTCTGTGTTCGAAGGGAAGCTGTGCTATATGATTCCCCATAAATTAGATTTTGATCTGATGAAACAGGAAATTAGATGCCTTCGCGGCAAACACGATTTTAAGGCTTTTCAGGCAGCAGATAAGAAGAAAAAGAAGTCGGTGCGGACGATAAAAAGTATCAAATTGACCCAAAAAGGCGATTTTATAATCTTTGAAATTGAGGCCGATGGTTTTCTGTTTAAGATGGTACGAAATATTATGGGCACTTTGATTGAAATCGGAAGAGGAAGATTCAAAGAAGGTAGTTTGAAACGGATTTTAAAGTCTAAAAACCGCAAATTAGCCGGCCCAACTGCTCCTGCTAGAGGATTAACACTCATAAAAGTAAAATACTAATAAAATTAAAAAGATATCTTTAACGCAGATAATCGCAGATTGCACGCAGATGGTCGCAGATTTAAAATATCTGCGTAAATCCGCGTTAGATTTGCGCAAATCTGCGTTCAAAAATATTATTTAATGATTTTAGGAGATTTCAAATTAGGTATTGACTTCTTATGGAAAAAATGTTATATTTTAACCCTCTTGTTCGAGAAGAATCCACAAGACAAAAAGGTATTGATTTATGAAGAAAACATACATAGCTACAGAAAAAGACATTGAACATAATTGGCATATTGTTGATGCCAGGGATAAAATCTTGGGCAGATTAGCATCTAAGGTTGCCAGTATATTAAAAGGCAAGGATAAGCCTTATTATACGCCTAATATGGATACCGGAGATAGCGTCATTGTGATTAACGCTTCTAAAGTCAGGGTAACCGGTAAAAAACTAAAAGATAAGACTTATCTTCATTATTCCGGGTATCCAGGGGGATTGAAGAAGTATAGCCTGGAGAATATGTTAAAGAAGAATTCCAGTAAAGTTATTTATTTGGCAGTAAAACGAATGTTACCGAGCGGCCCCTTAGGATATAAAGTCATCAAGAAACTAAAGGTCTACGATAACGAAGCGCATCCTCATAAAGCGCAAAATCCAGCGGTGTTGGAGGTATAAATTATTCCACTTCGCATATGAAATAAGAATAATGGTAAATGCTTCGTAGAATATTCTCAGAGAATAATTCTCCGAAGCCTATACCATAGTTTGCCTTTTGTGAGGCAAAGGAGAATAAATGGTAGAAACAGCGGCTAAGACAGATTTTTGGGCAACAGGAAGAAGAAAGAATGCAATAGCGCGGGTAAAGCTTACCGCCGGAAAAGGCTCGTTTGTCGTTAATGGCGAGTCGCTTGAGAAATATTTTCCCAGAGAAACAGATAGAATTTTAATTAAGCAACCTTTAGAAGTTACGAACATGTCTACCAATATAGATATATTGGCAAATTTAGTCGGTGGTGGAAAAACTGGCCAGGCCGGGGCTTTAAGGCTCGGCATTTCTCGTGCGCTTTCATTTTTTAATGAGGCCAACAGGCCTGCATTGAAAAAGGAAGGGCTTTTGCGTCGTGATCCACGCATGAAAGAGCGCAAGAAATATGGCCAAAAAGGAGCAAGAAAAAGGTTCCAGTGGACTAAGAGATAATAAATATATTAAATCTGTAAATCCTTTAACGCCATATGAAAATATGGCGTTTTTTATTCGCCTTCGCGGAATAAAGAGAAGCGAGAATTGGATTTACTAGTTCCGCTTCGGCGAATGTCGCCAAAATAGCAAGCCCTAAAACATTAAGCGAATAACCCGCCGAAGCTTAAAACGAAAGTATTTCAGCGAAGGCGGGTATAGAGAAAATATACGGCTTGCATAAGAGCTCCATTTATATCCGCCTACGTCAGTAATATGAATTTACTGACTTCGTCGGATTTCACTAGAGAATTAAGTTTACAAAGTTCAATTTCTCGACGAAAAATTATATTGACCTCGTCAGGAAATATGATATCATAATTATAATAAATATTTTTTTTCAGTCGACACATTCGTCGACCTCGCTACATTCTTGCAGAATGCAAGAAACGGGGTCGCCTCAGTGTAAACAAAAGGAAGGAAACAAAATGTTAAATGTGGGAATAGTTGGCGCCACAGGTTATACCGGAGAGAAGATCGTCGATATTCTCTTAAAGCATCCGCAAGTCAGAATCAGTTATGTCTGCGCCAAAATTGAAAAGGCTCAAGAATTATCTGAGATTTTTCCAAAATTTCTGGGCAAGGTTGACTTAGTTTGCGATAATCTCAACGTCGAGAAAGCGATAAAATCATGCGACTTGGTCTTTTTGGCTGTTCCGCATAAGATTTCCATGGAAATCGCACCAATGTTCTTGAAAGCTGATAAAATTGTTATTGATCTAAGCGCAGATTATCGTCTTAAAAATATAGAAGAATATAAAACTTGGTACGGCCTGGCGCATAAAGATAAGAAGAATATTGAAAATGCAATTTATGGGCTGCCGGAGCTTTATAGAGAGAGAATAAAACAGGCAAAGTTGATTGCTAATCCCGGTTGTTATCCTACGGCAGCGATTTTGGCTTTGGCTCCAGCACTGACTTCCGAGATAGTTGATACTAATTCGATTATTATTGACGCAAAATCAGGAGCAACTGGCGCAGGAAGAAAAGCATCGTTAGACTTCTTTTTCTCGGAGATTAATGAAAACCTAAAAGCGTATAAAATTAACGAACATCAGCATATGCCTGAGATAAACCAGTTTTTATCGATTCTTGCTTCCAAGAAAATCAATGCGGTTTTTGTGCCGCATCTTATTCCTATGAATAGAGGAATTTTGGAGACAATTTACGTTAAGCTTAATAAGGCCAAGTCAGAAAATGATATTATCACGCTTTATAAAAGATTCTACAAAACCGAACCTTTTGTAAGAGTGTATGATGCGGGAAAGGTTCCTCAGACTAGAAATGTTTTGGATACCAACTGCTGCGACATCGGTTTAAAAGTTGACAAGAACAAGAAATTACTTTTTATCGTCGCGGCGATTGATAATTTGATGAAGGGCGCAGCGAGTCAAGCCGTGCAGAATATGAATATTGTTTACGGTTTCAAGGAAGATACTGGATTGAAATGAAGATTTTAAATAAGGAAGTCCTGCCTAAAGGTTTTAAAGCAGAAGGTATTAGTTGCGGGATAAAAAAGTCAGGGAAAAAAGATTTGGCTTTGATTTTTTCAGATTCCGTGGCTGTAGCCGCAGGAGTGTTTACGGCAAATAAAATTAAGGCAGCTCCCGTAATTGTATCAAGCCAGCATCTTAAGAATAGCCGAGCGCAGGCAATCATTGTTAACAGCGGTAACGCTAATTGTATGACTAAAGCCAAAGGAATGGCCGACGCTAAGGCTATGGCTACAAACGTTGCTAAGGCGCTCAAGATAAAAACTAATGATGTATTGGTTGCTTCAACGGGAATTATCGGGAAACCCTTGCCAATCGATAAGATTAGAAATGGAATAAGTTCTTTGACGAAAAAGATCAATAAAAATGGTCTTAACAATGTTGCAGCGGCGATTATGACTACAGATACCGCGCCAAAAAAGGTTTGTGTAAAGCTAGCACTTAACGGGAAAACAGTAACGATCGCGGGTATTGCCAAAGGCGCAGGCATGATTGCTCCGAATATGGCAACGATGTTGTCATTTATTATGACGGATGCGGCTATATCATCGCAAGCATTGAAAAAGATCCTGAAGGAAGCTGTAGATAAGTCATTCAACTCTATTACAATAGATGGATGCATGAGTACCAATGATATGGTTTTGGTATTAGCCAATGGCAAAACTAAGAATAAGAAAATCGAAGGTGCCAATTTAGATAAGTTCTGCCAGGCGTTGAGTTATGTTTGCTTGGAATTGGCCAAAAAAATTGTCAAAGACGCTGAAGGCGCGACAAAATTTATTCAGATTAAAGTTGAGGGCGCGAAGAATCATAAAATAGCCAAGAGGCTTGCTTTTGCAGTCGCTAATTCCAATCTTTTAAAGACAGCTATCTTCGGCGAGAATAGAAATTTGGGAAGAATATTTGCGGCCTTAGGCCAAACGGGAATAAATATAAGTGAAGATAAAATTAAGGTTAACTGCACCTCATTGAAGAATAAGGATATTAAAATTGATATCAATTTAGGCGTGGGTAAATCTTTTGCTACGGTTTATACTTCAGATTTATCCGAGGAATATGTGAGGATTAATGCAGCTTACAATTGAAGGTAATCCGAATAGATTTTTGAACACAGATTCACACAAATCAAACACGGATAAACACAGATTTTTGTTTAAATATATCTGTGATTATCTGTTTAGGATCTGTGGAAATCTGTGTTAAGGAAGTTAATCAGAAATCAAGGAGAAGAAAAGATAAGATATGGATGAAATCATTAAAAAAGCTGATGTTCTGATTGAGGCGCTTCCTTACATCCATGAATTCAGAAAGAAGATTTTTGTCATCAAATACGGCGGAAGCATTTTAGGCGATGAGAAAATCCGCAAAAGTGTCCTAGAAGATATAGTTTTCTTAAGTTTCGTGGGTATAAAACCGATACTTGTGCACGGCGGAGGCCCGAGCATAACCGAAGCGATGAAGCAGCTAGGAAAACCGGCTCAATTTCATGACGGCATAAGAGTTACTGATGCCGAGACACTGAAAGTCGTGGCAGATGAATTAGTGAAGTTAAATCATTTAATTGTCAAAGAAATAAAGGAATTAAAAGGCGATGCCGGCAGTTTAAATGCATCCGGAGAGGTAGTCAGGGCCAAAAAAAAGGAAGCCAAAGGAAAAGTAGATTTGGGTTTTGTGGGAGAAATATCCTCAATCAATAAGCCGTTAATTGTTGAAAGATTAAGAGGGGTGCATATCCCAGTGGTTTGTCCTATGGCAAAGGATGCCCGAAGACAGCTTTATAATGTGAATGCCGATGAGGCTGCCTCAGCTATCGCAGTTGAGCTGGAGGCCGAGAAATTCGTCTTATTAACCAATGTCAAAGGTGTCATGAGAAATATCGAGGACCACGAGTCATTTCTTTCTTCTTTAAATATAAAGGAAGCAAAATCTTTGATTAAGCAGCACGTGATCCAGGAAGGGATGATCCCGAAGCTCAAGGCTTGTATAAATACGGTAGACGGCGGAGTTAAAAAGACGCATATCATTGATGCTAAAACTCCGCACGCGCTGCTTTTGGAAATTTTTACTAACGAAGGTATCGGAACTGAAATCACGCCATGAAAAAACAGGAAATTTTTGATTCTTACAGAGACTATATTTTGCCGACTTATACCCGGTTTAACATTATATTCGTAAAGGGCAAGGGCTCGCGGATTTGGGATATAGATGGCAAAGAATATCTGGATTTCTTTCCGGGTTGGGGAGTAAGCAATCCCGGGCACTGCCATCCTTATGTTCAGTCAGCCGTAAGGGACCAGGTGGGAAAACTTATCCATATCCCCAACAATCTTTTTCACCCTCAGCAGGCAAAGCTTGCCAAGGAGATTGTCTATTGGTCCTTTGACGGGAAAGTATTTTTCTGCAATTCCGGTGCTGAAGCTAATGAAGGGGCGATAAAATTCGCCCGGGCATATGGCAAGGATAAAAGATATGAGATCATTACTTTCAATAATTCATTTCATGGAAGAACGCTCGCGGCCCTTACCGCAACCGGCCAGGATAAATATAAGAAAGGTTTTGCTCCTTTACCTGAAGGCTTTAAGATAGTTGAATTTAACAATTTAAACGAAGTTAAAAACGCTATTAGCGACAAAACCATAGCGATTATGCTAGAGCTTATTCAAGGAGAAGGCGGCATTAATATCGCCGATAAAAATTTTGTTTTGGCTTTAAGAAAACTTTGCGATGAAAAAGATCTGCTTTTGATTTTAGATGAAGTTCAAACCGGGATGGGTAGAACCGGGAAGATGTTCGGTTATCAGAATTACGGCATTGAGCCGGATATTATGACTTTAGCTAAAGCATTGGGCGGAGGGTTACCAATAGGCGCAATGGTGGTCAAAAGAAAGATATCCGATACGCTTGGGCCCGGCACTCACGCTTCTACATTCGGCGGAAGCCCTTTAGTCTGTAAGGCCGCTTTAGGTGTATTTAAGGCAATACAAAAAGAGAAGATGTTGACCAATGTTAACAAAATGAGCGGCTATATCTTTGCAAAGCTAGAGGGATTAAAGAAAAAACATAATTCAATCGTCGAAATCAGAGGTATGGGTTTTATGTTCGGTATGGAATTAAATATTGAGGGAAAACCTATCGTTGAGAAGGCCCTGGAAGAAGGTCTGCTGATTAATTGCACGCACGAAAAGGTCTTAAGACTCATGCCGGCGTTAAACGTTACAAAGAAGCAGATTGATAAGGCAATGCATATTTTAGATAAGGTTTTAGGATAATAAGTGATAAATATGAACCCCGCCCTTCCTAAAAATAATTTGCGGGAAGGGAATGGTGGGGTAAGATACCCGGTTTTGAGAAAGGAAGGGCGGGGTGAATAAAGATTTAATTAGTATTAACGATTTGTCAGTTAAAGAGATTGAGGGCGTTTTTAATCTCACTTCTAAGATTAAGAGAAATAAATCAGCTTTTGCTAATAAATTAAAAGGTAAATCTGTAGCGTTGATATTCCAAAAGCCGTCAAACAGAACCCGGGTTTCTTTCGAGGTCGGAATTTGGCAGTTGGGAGGGAATTGTATTTATCTTGGTCCCGGTGAAATCAGCTTAGGAGTAAGAGAATCGGTTGAGGATGTTGCCAAGACCTTGTCGAGATATTTAGATGCGATTGTCGCCAGAACCTATAAGCACAGCGATGTTTTGGATTTAGCCAAATATTCAAAAATTCCGGTAATAAATGGCTTAAGCGATCTTACGCATCCTTGCCAGGGATTAGCGGATTTATTTACCATCAAGGAAAAATTAGGCAAGTTAAAAGGCGTTAAGCTCGCTTATATTGGCGACGGAAATAATGTCTGCCATTCGCTAATGTATGGCAGTATGAAATTAGGCGTTAATTTGAAGATCGCCACTCCTAAAGGCTATGAACCTAACAAAAAGATTACTAGGGAATCGGGTATTCCGTTAGGAAATATTTCCAATGACCCAAGCGAAGCGGTAGGATCTGCCGATGTTATCTATACTGATGTCTGGGCGAGTATGGGCGAGGAATCCGAAGCCGAACAAAGAAAGAATATTTTCAAGGATTTTCAGATAAATACTAGATTAGCCGCAAAGGCAAAGAAGAATTATTTGTTTATGCATTGCCTGCCGGCGCATCGGGGAGAAGAGGTTTCCGCGGAGATCTTGGACAGTAAACATTCAATCGTTTTTGACCAGGCAGAAAATAGACTTCACGTTCAAAAAGCGATATTATTATCTTTGTTAGCAATTTGAAAGGCATAATATGTTGAGTGAAAAAAATAAGAAGTTTTTAGTAGGCCTAAAGGTTTTGAAGAATATATTCTTGATAGTCGGCATAATTTCTATGGTTGCCTCCGTAGCAGTGCCGTATTTATTGGTCTATCAATATAAGAATTTTATAGGGAAGGCTTATGTTAAAGCTGTGTCGCGAACGAATTCTATAGAAACTCAGACAGAGTTAGAGGCTAATCTAAAAACCGCTGTCCTGAATTATTTACGAGGATTTTATAAATATTTATTCCAATCAAATGAAGTCTTTCTGAGATTATACGCTGGATTCTTTTTTGTGAACAGTCTATTTTGTTTAAGTTTTTTTGCGATAACAAAACGCTATCTAGCTATTCTAAAAGAACTAGATATAGATAATAAAAATAATTAGGAGATATGAAATGAAAAAGGTTCTTCTGGCATACTCGGGAGGGTTGGATACGTCATGTTGCGTGACTTGGCTTAGAGAAAAAGGATTTAAGGTAATCTGTTTTATCGCTGATTTGGGCCAGGAAGAAAATTTGAATAAGATTAAGGTCCGGGCGATTAAAACCGGGGCTTCCAAAGTCTACGTTAAAGATTTAAGACAGGAATTCGCCAACGATTTTATATTACCGACGTTAAAGGCGGATGCGATCTATGAAGGAAAATATTTATTGGCCACTGCCTTGGGCCGGCCTTTGATTGTTAAATATCTGGTCGACATAGCCCACAAAGAACAGGCAAAATATGTCGCTCATGGCTGCACAGGAAAAGGAAATGACCAGGTAAGATTCGAAGGCGGGACCAAGAGCCTGGATCCAAAATTAAGAACTGTTGCGCCGGTAAAGATTTGGGATTTAAAATCCAGAGAAGAAGAGATTGATTACGCAAAAAAGAAAAAAATCCCTATCGATGTAACCAAGAAAAAGATTTACAGTATTGATAAGAATCTTTGGGGAGTAAGTATTGAATGCGGCGCCCTGGAAGATCCCGGGGCCGAGCCGCCAAAGAGCGCTTATCAATGGACTACTGCGCCAGAGGATGCGCCATCAAAGCCTGAATACGTAGAGATTTATTTTGAGAAAGGCGAACCCAAGAAAGTAAACGGCAAGAGTTATTCGCTTATAAGTTTGATTAAGAAATTAAATGATGTCGGCTCAAAACATGGCA
>VGKH01000052.1 GCA_016867135.1 Candidatus Omnitrophota bacterium | reverse complement strand
TGGAATTTGAAAGATGCAAGTTAATAATTGCAGATAATCTAAAGAATTGGCAAAAAATATCGCCTAAGTCTTTAACACTTAAACACATAAAAAATCCCCACCGCTTTGCTTCGCAAAGCGAAGCAGTGGGGATTCTATCCTATCTAATTTGCTAAAGAGATAGGATTAACTGGCTCCCCCGCGAGGACTCGAACCTCGGACCCAGTGGTTACGATCTGACTTGAGTTTCCTCAAGAGTCGGACTATCTCTTCATCCCAAAATTTAGGACGGTGGGTGTATAGTCTCTGCACTCTCCCGATATTGCGTCGGGATAGCTCAGGATTGCCGTCGACTCCCTGCCTGTCCGACAGGCAGGTACGTTACGGTTTCCCTGACTTAGCCCACTTTTCACTCTAGCGTTACCACCAGAGGCTGCTAACTTAGCATGAAGCTCTCGATGGCAATTGGCGCATAACATAATGCACTTATCTAATTCTTCCATAACTCTTTTCCAGCTTCTAGTATAACCTTTTTCAGATATACCGAAATCTTTATTGGATAAATCATTATGGTGAAACTCAAGCGCATCTATACAACGATCGTACCCGCACATTTCGCACTTTCCGCCTTTGTATTCAACTGACATTTGTCTTACTTTCTTGCGTCTTGCACGAACAGCGCGAATTAAATATAAACGTCTATCGCTGTATGATCTTTTCTCTTCTTTGGCCAATTGCCACCTCCTTTCTCCATGTTACGAAACGAGTTTTTGCGCTCGCTTCGCTCGCGCACAGCCACTTGCTCTACCAACTGAGCTACAGGGGAATCTTAAAAAGTCAAAAGGAAAAAGTAAAAAGGCAAAAGTGAATCAAAGAACTGGTTTTATTCTACTGAAAATCTACCCATAGTCAAGAAATTTAATCCTTTTAGGGTAAGATATTTATCTACCTTATCGATCTGCTTACAGAATCTACGCATCAACTCAATATTACCTCCAGTAGCCACCACGATAGGTGCTCTTTCAAACTGCTTCTTTAATTTTAAGATTATTCCGTCGCAAAGACACCCAAACCCATTAAGCAGACCGCTTAAAATGCTATTTTTGGTATCCCTGCCGATAAGTTCCATAGGTTTAGATAACCTTACTTGCGGCAGGAGCGCGCACCTTGCAGCTAAAGCCCATAAAGAAATCCCTAAGCCCGGGACAATCATTCCCCCGACGTATTCAGCTTTTGCTGATACCGCATCAAAGGTTATGGCTGTACCAAAATCAACGATAATTAAGGGCGCGCCAAAGATTTTTAAACCGGCGAGGGCATTCACTAGTCTATCTTGGCCGACCTGTCTAGGATTTCTGTAGAGATTACCAATCGGAACTTTGATATTGCTTCCTACGATTAAAGGGTTGATATTCATTTTTTTATTTAACCTGGCTCTTAATACCCGCGTAGCTTTTGGCACGACGCTGCAAATGATAACCTTATTAAATCCTACTTTTTTCAATTTTAAATTGGTTCCGGCAACAATCTTGCTCGTAGAAATATCCCATGATTTTATGAGCTTACCGGCCTTGAATATGCCGAAGCTTGTATTGGTGTTTCCAACGTCAATTACTAGATCCATAATTCCTTTCATAGGAAATCAAGGCTATCAAGGATATCGAGTCTTGTAGGATACCGAGATTATCAAGGCTATCAAGCTTTTGTCACTTGATTTGCTAGGCGTTCTGGATATCCTACTAAACTTGATACCCTGGGTATCCTTGATATCCTTAAAACTATAAACGCATCTTCTGAATCCTACCCAAGATATTATACCATTTATTATGTTTTCTTTAATTCTTTTATCTTATCCCTGATTTTGGCTGCCTTTTCAAATTGCAGGTTCCTGGCTGCCAATTCCATTTCATATTCAAGGCCGGAAATGATTGAATTGAATTCGAATTCCTCGTCCGACTCACCGGAGACTTGCCTTACTAAACCTTCGGCCTCTTCTAACCCTTCTATGCCATCGCGAATTGACTTCTTTATTGTCTGCGGCGTAATCTTATTCTTTTGATTAAATTCTATTTGCTTCTCTCTCCTACGCCGGCTTTCTTGGATAGCTTTTCTCATGGAATCTGTAACTGTATCGGCATACATTATCACCTGGCCATTGATATTTCTTGCGGCGCGGCCCGCAACCTGAATTAATGATGTCTGAGACCTCAAAAAACCTTCCTTATCTGCATCTAAAATTGCGACCAGCGATACCTCGGGTAAATCCAGGCCTTCGCGCAGAAGATTAATTCCGACGAGGCAATCGAATTTTCCCTGGCGAAGCTCTTTTAAAATCTTTGTGCGTTCAATAGTTTCAATTTCTGAATGCAGATACCTTACTTTTAATCCTTTATCCTGCAGGAAAGTCGATAAATCCTCCGACATGCGTTTCGTAAGAGCAGTAACTAGGATTCTTTCTTTCCTATTGGCGCGTTCTTTGATCAACTCTGCTAGGTCTTCAACCTGGCCTGATGTCGGCTTGATAATTATCTCGGGATCAACCAATCCTGTGGGACGGATAATCTGTTCAATTACCTTACCTTTGGATTTTCTTAGTTCGTAATCTGAGGGCGTGGCGGAAACAAAAATCGTTTGCTTGGTTAATTTATCGAACTCAATGAATTTGAGCGGCCGATTATCTAAACAAGAAGGAAGCCTAAAACCGAATTCTACAAGCGTTTGTTTTCTAGCTTTATCGCCTTCATACATTCCGTTTAGCTGCGGGATTGTTACATGTGACTCATCAATTATAGTCAGGAAATCATCGGGGAAATAATCGATCAGGCAGAATGGACGCGATCCGGGCTCCCTTCCAGAAAGATGGCGCGAATAATTCTCGATCCCGTGGCAATAACCGATTTCTCTTAACATCTCCATATCATAATTTGTGCGCTGCTCAATCCTCTGTGCCTCAAGAAGCTTACCTTGAGATTTTAATAGCTTGACCCTGTCGTCTAATTCCCATTTAATAGATTTTAAAGCTACCCCTATCCTGTCCTTGGAAATAAGAAAATGTTTTGCCGGATAAATTGCTACTTTTTCCAAACGGTTTATTTCTTTTCCGCTTACGTGATTAATTTCAGAAATCTTTTCAATTTTGTCTTCGGAGAATTCAATTCTTAGCGCTGTCTCTTTATAGGCAGGAAAGACTTCCAAGACATCTCCACGCACCCTGAGTTTTCCTCTTGTAAATTCATAGTCATTTCTTTCATACTGGATTTCTACAAGTCTTGCGATAACATCATCGCGCGATACTTTTTGATTTTCATCTAAGAAAACTAATAATGCCTTGTACTCTTGTGGAGATCCAAGATTGTAAATACAAGAAACCGAAGCAACGATGATAACATCCCTACGGGACATAAGCGAACTGGTTGAGGAAAGCCTTAATCTATCCAGCCTGTCGTTTATCGAAGAATCTTTCTCAATATAGGTATCTGTCTGTGGGATATAAGCCTCGGGCTGGTAATAATCATAGTAGCTGACAAAATACTCGACGGTATTGTCGGGAAAAAAATCTTTGAACTCACTATAAAGCTGGGCAGCCAATGTTTTATTGTGAGAAATCACCAGGGTTGGCCTATTGATTTTGGCAACGACATTTGCCAAGGTAAATGTCTTGCCGCTTCCAGTAACTCCTAATAAAACCAGGTTCTTTTCTTGGCTATTGACGGCGCGGATTAATCTTTCTATGGCCTGAGGCTGATCGCCTTTCGGTTTAAAAGATGATTTTAATTTAAACTTGTCCAATTTGATCCTTAAAGATTCTTATTCTACTTCGCATAAGAAATCAAAACAATGGTATATGCTTCGTAGAATATTCCTGCCTGCCGGCAGGCAGGCTCATCGGAATAATTCTCCGAAGCCTACACAGGTGCTCCCTATTAGTAAGGCGAAGGAGAATAGATAATTTTGAGGGAGAAGTCAACTGAACCGGCAGAATGCGTCAGTGCACCGATTGATATTCTTTCAACTCCGCAAGCGGCATACGAACGCACATTTTTAAGATCAATGTTACCTGAAACCTCTAATTGATGATGAAGATTAAATTTCTTTCTAATCTTAACTATCTTCTTTACATCGCTTGCCGTCATATTATCCAAAAGAATTATATCGGGGCTAGCTAATGCCGCGTCTCTATATTCTTGCAGGTTCTTGACCTCAATTTCAATTCTTGCTTTTGGCGGCCTTTTTCTTTGAGCCAGTTTGACTATGTCTCTTAAATTTAAACTTTTCAAAGCGCTGATATGATTATCTTTAACAAGAACCATATCCTGCAACCCTTTTCGATGGTTGTTTCCCTTGCCGCATCTAACTGCGTATTTTTCTAGAAGTCGCAATCCGGGGATAGTCTTTCTAGTATCGTAAATCTTAGCTTTATAAGGCTTAATCAAATCAACAAATTTTCTGGTCTGGGTGGCAACACCAGAAAGATGGCTCAAGAAGTTAAGCGCTGTGCGCTCGGCTTTTAAGATAGACTTGGCCCTACCTTTTAAGAAGATAATCTTGGTATTGTTAAAAACCAAGTCGCCATCTTTTACGTAAGACGTAAATCTTATATTCTTGTCAATTTCTTTAAAAACATCCCTAACCAAGCGGATGCCGCAGACAACCGCTTTCTCTTTGGCGATTATTAAGGCCTGGACTGTCTTGGCCTCCGGGATAAGAAGGTCGGTCGTGATATCAACTTTAGCAAAATCTTCTTTTAACGCTTCTTTTATAACACGATTAAGCATCTAAGATACTCCTCAATAATAAAATAAATCTTCAATGATATTTTATAGTACGGGCTGGCTTAAAAAATAAAAAATGAAATTTTAAAGAAGGATATTAACTTCTGCTGGCTATAAGATCTCTTTTCCAAGATTCGTAGAAATTATCCATAAGGTCGAATTTATCCTCGTTATTAATATCGACGAGTTTGCCGCCATATGTATAATTTCCGTCTTTAAAACTCGACCAGACTACCTGAATTATAGACGGGATATCCCTCGCTATCTTGGGATACCTCATAACCACATCGAGCTTTGAATCGTTATCGACGCGGTCTTTAGAAACAATTAAAGCGCCCTTACGGCTTATATTCATCAATTCGCCGCTAAATCTGCTTGCTTTGCCGGTAACTGTACAATGGTCGTCTTTAGGACAACCAATCCTGGGAAATATCCTTCTATCTTCCATGCGGTTTCCTCCTTTTTTGAATAATTTAAGAAAGCTTGCCAATTTCTTCCCTCTTTGCTACAACGGTTATCCCGTCTTCAGTTACGTGAAAACGTTTTTTATCTGCTGCCAGATTATACCCGATTTCTTCATGCTGAGGAATCCTTACTTCCTTATCGATAATCGCCCTTCTAATCTTAGAATAACGGCCAACATCAACGCCTTCCATAATAATCGAATCCTCAACCATAGTGTAGCTGTTAACTCTCACATTGGGCGAAAGTATAGAACGATAAACTTTGCCTCCGCTTACCACTACACCTTGAGAAAGAAGCGACTGCACGACTTCACCTTTTCTGGATGGCTCCAAGGAACCATCATAGACAGTTTTTGCCGGGGGATATTGCTCCTGGTATGTCCTAATCTGCCATTGCCTATCATAAAGATCAAATTCCGGAGTCACATTTACTAAATCCATATTTGCCTGATAATAAGCATCAAGTGTTCCGATATCCCTCCAATAGGAACCATATTGCTCAAACTTATTAAAATCGTAGGCGAAAACTTTACACTCTTTATAAATCCTGGGAATTAAATCCCTGCCAAAATCATGTTGAGACTGCATTTGTGAATCATCGGCTAGAATCTTTTTTAAGAACGCCGTGCTGACAAGATATATTCCCATGGAAGCATAAAAACGACTGGGATCGTCAGCGATTGTTTTGGGATTTTTTGGTTTTTCCGCAAAGCCCACCAAGCGGCCATCATTATCAATTTCGCAAACTCCTAATTCTTTAGATTTTTCTATCGGCATCCTCACTAAGCCGACGGTAAAATCAGCCTTTTTCTCCAGATGGAATTTAAACATCTTGCCATAGTCCATCTTGTAGATATGGTCGCCGGCTAAAATCAGCACATATTCCGGTTTATCGTTCTCTACGACATGGAAATTCTGAAAGATGGCATCGGCGGTTCCTTTGTACCAGCTCTCATCCACCCTCTGTTGGGCTGGAATCGTATCGATAAAATTACCCACCTGAGGATTAAAGATATTCCATCCCATTCTGATATGCCTGTCCAAAGACATGGAACGATATTGAGTCAGGACATGGACTCGGTGAAAACCAGAATTGAGGCAATTAGAAAGGGTAAAATCAACTATACGGTAAATCCCTCCGAAAGGAACTGCAGGCTTGGCCCTGTCTCTGGTCAGTGGAAATAAACGCTGCCCCCTGCCACCGGCCATAATAAAGGTAAGGACATCCTGATAATGCATATTATTTATAAACCCTGTAATCTATTTCTTTGAATAAATTATACTGATCCATCCGTCGCTTAAGCCAACCCATATCAAGCTTATTGTACTTTATCATCTCATACAATCTATTGAATGAATCGATATGGTCTTTGATTCTCTGGCAGGCATATTGGCTGAAAATATTAGTTTTCATCATAAAAGGCCAATCGCTGGACTGGGCCAAAAGTAATTCCCTCGCCAAGTGATTCAAAGATTCTTTTAAATCGCCTTCTGCACCAGGGAACATATTAGAAACTTCGGTCATCCTTTCAATCATCATATGTAAATGCGGATAAATCCAGTCATTGGAACCCTCAAGCCATACTTCAGAATATCCTTTCCAACCCCAGCTTGATAGCGATGGATCAATTATCTGAAATTTATCGTAGAGCTTTAGGTAACCCATCGGCGTAATCAACTTAAAAACCTTCTGGTCATAACAGACTTTTCTGATAACAAAATTAAGCCAATCTATTCCTTCAAACCACCAATGGCCGTAAAGTTCCGCATCGTATGGCGCGACGATAATCGGCTTTCTGCCCAATTTTCCGTGGAGATGCTCAATTTGTTTCTCGCGGTTAAACATAAAGTTTCCCGCATGCGCGGCTGCTGTTTCCCTGGCTGCATCCGGATCGTAAAGATCCTTGTAATCAGTTCTTCCGGTAATCTTATGATATTTGATACCGATATTCATCCTACCGTCGCCATTTAGGTATGGCTTGACGTAATCTAAATCCAAATCATATCCAACATCGCGATAGAACTCTCGGTAATTAAAATCTCCTGGATAGCCCTCTTCGGCGCTCCAAACAGCTTTGGAAGTCTCAATGTCCCTGGCGAATGCCGCAACTCCCGATTTGCAATAGTAAGGATTATATACTCCGAATCTCGGCCGGGGTTCAGCAAATAAAACTCCGTGCACATCGACGATAAAAAATCTTAAGCCGAATTCCTTCAAAATACTGTCTAATCCGGGATAATAACCGCATTCGGGAAGCCAAATTCCTCTCGGGGCGTGGCCGAATACTCTTTTGTAGGTGTCGACTGCTATTTTGACTTGCGATCTTACTGCCTGAGGATACATCTCCATCGTCGGCAAGAATCCGTGAGTCCCGGCGCAAATCATAAACTCAACTTTGCCGCTTGCATCTAATTTCCTGAATGCCTCTAAAAGACGGCAATGATACTTTTCCGCATAGATATATAACGCTTCCTTGAATAAATTGTTATACATATGCGCCAAGCGATTTAGCCTTGCATCAGATTTGGTGCGCTCAATCTCTTTATAAGAAAGCTCAAGTAACGCCTCTAGCCTTTTTTTGTATCTGGAATTAAGAAGCTCATCTTCCATCATGGCAATGAGTGTCGGGCTTAAAGAAATAGTGATGGCAAAATCAACGTTGTCGTTAAGCAGGCCTTCCAGCATCTTTATCAAAGGGATGTATGTCTCGGTAATGCCTTCGAAAAACCAGCTCTCCTCTAAGAAATTCTCATGTTCGGGGTGCCTGACAAAAGGAAGATGAGCATGCAAGATAAAAGATAGGTATCCTTTTTCCATTTATATTCTTTACCTTTTCTGTTGTAAGATGTGGCTGCTAAGGCTAAAAATAGCACCGGAAGAAATCCATTCTTCCAGCCTCTTCTTAAATAGCTCTTTCATTTCCATAGAGCTTTTGCCGATGCCAAATCCACCGGATACGCCGAAGAGCCAATAGTACTCTTCATCGGAAAGCATCCATTCTGCGTCTAAAACATCTGACATGCCAAACCGCGGGGTACTGATAATATTTGACCTGGCCAAGGTATAGAAACTGCCTTCTTTAGTAAGCATCCCAATCTCTATGCACCAACGTCTTTGCGGAGCGCCTACATCGATATACCAATTTCTAGCCAAGTTTTCTAAGGAAATATCGAAATAATTATTTGCATTGGAACCATCAAAATTAACTACGCCGGTTATGTCATAAATCCTAAGCACAGACCTGTCAAAATTCTGCCCTGCCTGCCTGATTTTCTCCCTAACCGAATTTTCATTCTGAGGGGTAATCTCCCAATAGGTAAAAACCCACCACGGGTCTCTTACCATGGCAATGATTCTATCTTTGCCGTATGTTGTCGGAAGATTGATATGCCGCGTTAAATGCTCTTCCATGGATGGCTGTGAGAATTTTGTAGCTTCATGCTGTATCTGCTCTTGCGTTAATGTTTTTTTGTTTTTGTTTCCTGCCATTCTAACCACCCCCGATTCTTTATTATATATCTATTCTAAGCGAATTGCCAACTAATTTTTAAATCCCAACTTCTTGGCTCAGAAGGGGTTATTTTCCACCTTACAAAAATACAAGAACACTGATAATTCAACTCATAAGCCCTCTCTGACTGCGAAACGGTCTCGACCGGAAAATACCAGACATCCTTGGCTTGTTTTTTGAAATTGAACTCAAAACCCAGCTCTTTCCCCTTATCAGAGATGCCAAAACTGGATACATCGGATACGCTTCCTGGAATATTTAATCCGGATAAGATCTTATTATCACAATAATAATTATAACGTTCGGAGTTTAAGGAAGGC
>VGKH01000051.1 GCA_016867135.1 Candidatus Omnitrophota bacterium | reverse complement strand
ATTATCCCCAGATATCCCGAAGGGTCACCGCTGAAGAATATGAAAGAGTCGTCCGGCGGGCCAAAGAATTGGGGCTCACAAATCTTGACGCTAGGGGGTATCGGTGGCTGAAGCGGTGAATATTCCTTGGGGTTTGGAGGAAATATTTTTTATAAAACCGCAGATTTTTTCAAACAATAGGGTAGGTAGCACTAAAAAATTCATGTGCGGATGTGTTATGAAGGGAGAGATTCACTGGCCATGATATACAAAGTGATTGTTGATACGGTGGTGGCCATTCATTTGATTTGGATCATTTTTATGCTGGCAGGCTTTGTTCTTACGATAAGGGGGTTCTGGCGGCAGGAATTTTTTAATCGGTGGTTATTCAGGACGTTGCATCTAGGCGGGATTATTTTTGTCGGCATCCTCGGGCTTCTGGGTAAATATTGCCCACTGACTGTCTGGGAGAATGCCCTGCAGGCGCGCTATGATCCGTCGTTGGTTTATCCGGGATCTTTTATGATTCATTATGTTGAAAAGTTACTTTATCCGGGCGTGCATCCGCTGGTTATTCAGATACCAACAACGCTTATCGCAGTCTTTACGGTGATAGTTTTTATTTTCAGGCCTCCGGAGAAAATACGAAAAGCGTGGGAAATTTTATTTGTTAAATAGGAGCTATATGGCAGAATTGGTGAAAATATTCATGGCGGGATTGGTTCTGGCCAATGGCCCATGCCTTTTTATCTGCGCCCCCGTCATCCTGTCCTGCATCAGCGGGCTGCCGTATTTGGGCTCCGGGGTCCCGGGATGGAAGATAGGGTTGAGGTTCGCCGTAATATTCTCTGCTGCGCGCCTCGCTGCTTATGGTTTCTTGGGAGGGCTATCGGTTGTTTTTTACAGATTTGTATTTGCTTTTGTCGCTCCCGGGGGCGCTTACGTTGAGTTTGCTCTTGGCCTTTTCATAATAGGGGTAGGCGTTTTTTATATTTTTAATAACCCATTTCGGACAGATCACGCGCGTGTGCCTTGCGGTTGCCTGCGATCGAATCTCGATGGAAAATCCGGGTGGCATATGGCTTTTTTGGGGCTGTTAGTCGGGCTTTCTCCCTGCCCCCCGCTTTTGGCGATGCTGACTTATATTTCCGCGACAGTTAAGGATCCCTGGGCTGGGGTAGGAGCTGGTTTGATATTCGGATTGGGCACTTTAATCACGCCACTTATTCCGTTGTCTGTTTTCACCGGCTTGCTTGCGGATAAGGCGAAAAGGTTTCAAGGCGCACCTTGGATACTAAGGTTTCTGAGTGCGGCAGTATTGATCTATTTTGGGTCCAGATTGATTTTTAGATAAAACTGGAAAAAGAGATGAAAACTATTTTTAACGATAGCCGAGAATGCTCCGCGCTCTACGCCAGTCAACGACCCTGATAAAGATGAAAAGAATAAAGAGATACTTTTTAATTTTATGCTTAGTTATGATTGCAGGATTATTTTTCAATGAATATTTTTTTAAAAATAAAGGGATCATTTTAGCCGAAAGTAGTGAAGAAGAGATTCATCTTCCTTCTGTTCAAACAATCGGTAAGCTCTCGGTTGAAGAGGCAATTTCTAAAAGAAGATCAATAAGGGAATATAAAGATGCACCATTGAGCTTAAAAGAAGTCTCCCAGCTTCTCTGGTCAGCCCAAGGCATTACTGCTAATCGGGGAGGAAGAACTGTTCCTTCTGCCGGCGCTCTATATCCTTTAGAAATTTATTTAGTAGCCGGGAGAGTTGAAAATTTAAAGCCCGGCATTTATCGTTATAATCCAGAAAGACACTCGTTAATTAAGATCATTGAGGGCGATAAGCGAGTTGCTTTATTTTCTAGCTCTCTTTTTCAGAATTGTATAAAAAATGCGCCCGTAAGTTTGGTTATATGCGCTCAATATGAAAAAACTACGCAAAAGTATGGAGAACGGGGCAAAAGATATGTTCATATGGAAGTCGGCCATGTTGGTCAGAATATCCATCTTCAGGCAGAATCTTTGGGTCTGGCAACTGTAGTCATTGGTGCTTTTACGGATGAGGCGGTTAAGAAAGTGTTAAATACAAAAGAAGATCCACTTTACATAATGCCGGTGGGGACGGAGAAATAATGCATTTAAGGCTAAAGGTGTGTTTAGTGGTATTTATCAGTGCGCTTTTTTTAAATGGCGGCAGAAGTGCCTGGTGCCAAGATTTTGATCGGCAGAGAGACGAGATGGTAACAAAACAGATCCAGGCTCGGGGAATTAAAGATGTGCGTGTGATAGCGGCAATGCGCAAAGTAAAAAGACATTTGTTTATGCCTGCCTATCTTAGGCCCAAGGCTTACGGTGATCATCCGCTCCCTATCGGGGAAGGACAGACCATTTCCCAGCCCTACATCGTCGCTTTGATGACAGAGCTTTTGGAGCTGAAAGGCAACGATAAAGTCCTTGAGATAGGCACTGGCTCAGGCTACCAGGCAGCAGTTCTTGCGGAATTAACAGACGAGGTTTATACTATAGAAATATTAAGGCCCCTGGCAGAACGCGCAGAGAGTTTGCTTCAGGATTTAGGTTATGAAAATATCCGGGTTAGATACGCCGACGGCTTCCTGGGCTGGCCCGAGCAAGCTCCGTTTGATGCGATTATTGTTACCTGCGCCCCAGAAAATATACCTGCTCCTTTGATAGAGCAATTGGCCGAAGGAGGAAGGTTAGTTATTCCCGTAGGGACAAATTGGCAGGAATTAAAATTAGTTAAAAAAATAAACGGGAAGATAGCAGTTGCTAATATCATTCCGGTTAGATTTGTTCCGATGGTAAGGGATAAGGCAGGCCAGTGATACTTCTGATATCTCCTAGGCTGGTGTGAAAATATATGCAATGGGCCGCCCGGTAGTGGGTTGATCACGCTGCTTGCGAGTGTATTCATTAAATTCGCACAATTTGATTTATACAGTCTTAGTCACTTAGACGCGATATCATAAGGATTTGCTATGAAAGACGATAAGAAAAAAGTTTCCCTTCGTAATTTTGGAGCTGTATGTTATGAGAAAATATGCGCAAGAAGATAAAAAGGCATAGTCTTTATTATATTTACATTGTTCAATGCCAAATAGGAACATATTATACTGGATACACGAATAATTTAGAAAAACGCATTGCAGACCATAATAACGGCCATGGCTCGAAATACTTACGAGGTAAAGGGCCGGTAAAATTGGTTTATGCTAAGGAATATAAATATTATAAGAATGTGTTGCGTGCGGAGAGAAGTTTGAAGAAGCTTACAAGGGTGCAGAAAGAGGAATTGATAAGGATATATGCTAAGAGTAAGAAACTTAATTGATATTATAGGCTGTCCCCCTAGTTTTCTCGTCCTTTGGACTCGAAAACTAAGCAAGGGGACACCCGTGCTTAGGTTTTCAAAAAGAGAGGTTTTTGGATGAAAGTCTTTTTGAAAACCTACGGGTGCCAAATGAATGAGCGCGATTCTGAGGCGCTTACCGGCTTGCTTCAGGAGGCGGGATTTATTATATCGGATTCGCCTGATGACGCCGATGCGGTTTTGTTCAATACCTGTTCGGTGCGCGAGCATGCCGAGGAAAGAATTTGGAGTAATCTCGGGCAATTGAAGAAAAAAGGTCCTTCGCTATCGCTCAGGATCAATCACGCCAACAAGAAAATAATTGGCGTGATTGGTTGCATGGCGCAGAATTATAAAGATGAGATTTTTAAGCGCGCGCCAATCGTTGATTTAGTCGTAGGCCCAAATGATCTATTAAGCGTTCCTATCTTAATCAAGAATATTGTAAAAGAAAAATCCCGGGCTTTGGCTGTCAGCACCATGGAGCGAGAACAGGATTTCTATGTTTCCAACTTCCGCGAAAATAAAAACCACGCCTATGTAGTAATTTCCGAAGGCTGTAGTAATTTTTGTTCATATTGCGTCGTGCCATATGTCCGGGGAAGGCTACACTGCCGAAATCCGCAAGACATCTTGGATGAGGTTAAACGTACCATTGAGTTAGGGATAAAAGATGTGACACTCCTAGGCCAAAATGTTAATTCCTATAAATTTGAAGGAATTGATTTTGTAAAATTGCTAAGGATGGTCAACGATATGGAAGGCCTAAAGAATTTTAGTTTCTTGACTTCGCATCCTAAAGATGTGTCCAAAGAGCTTTTCCCCATGATGCGGGATTTAGAAAAGATAAAGAAATCTTTGCATTTGCCAGTTCAGTCCGGTTCTGATAGAATATTAAAAATGATGAACAGGGGCTATGCCGTCTCGCATTATAGGAAGCTGGCAGAAGAATATCGCAAAACCGTCGGCGGCCTGCTTTCGACCGATGTAATTATAGGTTTTCCTTCGGAGACAGAAGAAGACTTTAAGAAAACTTGCGGCTTGTTTAAAGAAATCCAATTTGACAGCGCCTATATTTTTAAGTATTCTAGCCGTCCGCATACCGAAGCTCAAAACTTATCCGATAGCGTGTCAGTAGAGGAAAAAGAGAAGAGACACAAGATTTTATTAGACTTACAGAAAAACATTTCAAAAAATAAAAGATGCCCAAAATAATAATCGTAATTTTATTTTTGCAATTATTTCTTACAGGAGTAATTTTCGCTGATATTGAAGATGTGCACAGTTTCTATCTGGAGCGAGAATACAACAAGGCAATAGAGGAAGCCGTTGGTATTGTAAATAACTTCTCCACGAGAAAAGATGCGCAGGAGGCGTATTTTTATCTGGGCTTAAGCCGGATGAAGACTGGTTCCTATAAGGACGCAAGGGATGACTTTCGAGCCCTAGTAGATAGGTTTCCCGGAGGGCAATTCGCCCAGCGCGCTTTTCTAAGTATCGGAGATTGTTTCTTTATGGAGGATAATTACACCAAGGCCGGCGAGGTCTACAAATCGTTTTTAGAGAATTATCCCAAGTCAGATTTGTTGCATATTGCTTATTTTAGATTGGGACAGACAAATTTAAAATTGGGCAATTGGCAGATTGCTAAGAATTACCTGAATCAGCTAAAAGAAAGATACCCGAATAGCTTAGAGGCAAGACAGGCGGATGAGCTTATTACCAGAGAGGAATTCTTCACAGTTCAGGTTGCGGCGTTTATTAATCAAAACTCTGCACAAGAGTTAATCAATAAGTTAAAAAGTGATGGTTTTGATCCTTTTATTGCCAAGGTAAATACTGAAGACGGTAAGGCAGTTTATCGCGTCAGAGTTGGAAAATTAACCAATCGATACGATGCCGAGGCTTTGCAGGCAGCATTAGCCTTAAAGGATTATCCTACCAGAATCTATCCCTAAGAAAAACTAAAAATGAGACTTAACACAGATTTTCGAAAAACAAAACGCAGGTTTACACAGATAGATGTTAAACCCTAAACCCCAAACCCTAAACTCTAAACAAATCACAAAACCAAAATTCAAAACTCAAAGTTTCGAGTTTTGTGTTTAGAGTTTTGAGTTTATTTAGGATTTAGTGTTTAGGGTTTAGAGTTTAAAATATATCTGCGTTCAGAAAGAATTTAATGATATTTTACAAAATGAGATTTAAAAAAAAGATAGTTTTGCTAGTTGGTCCCACAGCAGTGGGTAAATCTAGGATTGCCATCGAGCTCGCTAAAAGGATAAACGCTGAAATCATCTCATGCGATTCCATGCAGGTCTATAAAGAATTAAATATTGCCAGCGACAAAGTTCCAAAATCAATACGCAAAAGGATTCCTCATTATTTGATTGACGTTGTATCGGTGAGTAAAAATTATAATGTTTCTGATTACCGTAAACAGGCTATAAAGGCTATAGAAAATATTCACGATAGGGGGAAATTGCCGCTTGTCGTCGGAGGCAGCGGCCTTTATATGAAGGTCCTTCTTGACGGCATCTTTGAAGATGGCCGTAGCGATACCAAAGTCAGAAAGCGGCTATACGCTTTAGCCGAGAAATACGGCAAAAAGTATTTGTATAGAAGGCTCTTAAGAGTGGATTCTAAGGCAGCGGTTAAAATTCACCCCCATGATTTGCGCCGCATTGTCAGGGCGCTAGAGGTTTATGAAACAACCAAAAAGCCTATTTCCCAACAGCAGAAAAACACAGAAAGTCTTTATAAAGATTACGATATAAAGTTGTTCGGACTTGATATTGATAGAGGTAAACTTTACGCAAAGATTAATCAGCGTGTCGATGAAATGTTTAATAAAGGGTTAGTTGAGGAAATAAAGAAGGTCTTGAATAAGAAATTAAGCCTTACCGCAAGGAAAATTATCGGCATACAAGAAATCCGGGATTTTCTCAGCGGTAAATTTTCCAGAGAAGAAGCATTGGAATTAATCAAACGTAATACCCGTCGCTATGCCAAGAGGCAACTGATTTGGTTCAGGAAAGAAAAAAGGATTAGCTGGATTAAAATCAAAGAAAAACAGAAACCAGTCCTAGTCGCAAAAGAAATAATCTCTTTGTTAAATTAAAAATATGGAAAAAACTATTTTAGTCAGCGTAGATTTTAAAGACAGGCACTTTAAGAAACTAAACCCTGAGGATTCTCTTCTGGAACTTGAAGAATTGACTCATACCGCAGGCGCTGGCGTAGTTGAGAAGGTCGTTTGCATGCGGCAGGAGCCTACACCGGGAATATTCATTGGAAAAGGCAAGGCCGAAGAAATTGCTTTAATTGCCGAGGAGCTGGCTGCTGATACTGTTATTTTTGATGACGATCTAAGCGGAACACAGCAGAGAAACTTAGAAGAGATAATTAAGGCAAAGATTATTGACAGAACCCAGCTTATTCTGGATATTTTTGCCCTTCATGCCAAAAGTCAGGAAGGAAAAATCCAGGTTGAGCTTGCCCAGCTTGAATATTTATTGCCGCGTTTGACCGGCAAAGGCATTGACCTTTCGCGATTGGGCGGCGGTATCGGCACCAGAGGCCCCGGAGAGCAAAAGCTTGAGGTTGACCGCAGGCGCATTAGAAAACGTATTGATAAACTAAGAAAAGACCTGGTAGATTTAACCAAACATCGCGAAAATACCCGCAAGAAAAGGAAGGAAAAGCATATTCCGGCGGTAGCCTTGGTAGGATATACCAATGCCGGAAAATCTACGCTTCTAAATACGCTTACCGGCTCAGAGCAGAATGTTAAAGATAGCCTGTTTACCACGCTTGATTCATTATCAAGAAGCCTGACTTTAGTCAATCATCAAAAGATTGTTATATCAGATACCGTCGGGTTTTTAAGTCATTTGCCTCATCATCTTATTGAAGCCTTTAAAGCGACTTTAGAGGAGGTCAAGGAAGCGGACCTGCTTTTACATGTCTTGGATGTCAGCCATGTGCGTTGTTATGAACACAACAAGGCAGTCTATGAAGTATTAAAACAGCTGGATTCTGACCAAAAACCAATTGTGACAGTCTTAAATAAAATCGATAAGCTTGAAGATAGAGGTTGGATCGAGAGGTTAAAAAGGGATTTTTCTAACCCGGTAGCTATATCGGCCTTAAAGAATGAGAATATCCCGCAGCTCCTAGAGAAGATTGAAGGGGAATTAGCTTCATTAATCACGATTTTAGATTTATTTATTCCTATAAACCGCATGGATTTGGTGGATCAGATTTATAGGGAGGGAGAGGTTTACAAAATTGATTACACTGCACAGGGCGCAAATATCAAAGCCAGCTTACCTATTGTGACTGCCAAGAAATTGTTTGCCTACCACAAGAAATTCTAGCCATAATTATTATATCTTGTTCATTTAGGGTATTTTCCTTATTTTTATAAAAAAAACCAAATTTTTCCCAGAAAATAAAATGTATTTTTAACTTAACTATTTGTTATCATTAAAGTTATGAGAGAACGGGAAACCGTTTTCCTAAAGATAGCCTTACCTCTTGTAAGTTTATGAAAATATGGTAATCTTTTAGTAGAAATTGTTTTATTGATATAGAATAGTTATATCCGAAAACCCCGATAGGGGTCTCCGACGTTACGTCGGAGGGGCAAACCCGTCGAAAGACGGGGGCGTCCTACTTCGCTCAAGTGTTTTCACCTTGAGCTACGTAGGACCCTTCGAAGCTGAAAGCGAAAGCATTTCAGCGAAGAAGGGCAAAGTTTCGGGCCTAAAGAAGCAATTCCATGGCAGCCGAGCGTACCGATAACGAGGGATGTTTTAGAAAACAAATCCAGACGTACGCTTTAAAGCTATGGTCTGGATTTTTTTTGTGAGTCCGCCAACGTTATATGGCGGACAAACAAACCCCGCCCTTTTGGCAAAGGCGGGAATAAAAGTACAATCTGCCCAAAAGGGCGGGGTCAAATTCGGCCAAGACAACTTACGTTCACTATGTTCCGTAAGTTGTGGCCTCATTTGAGGAGATAAAGAAAATGAAGAAGAGAAAAGCAGTGACATTGTTGGAGCTGGTAGTGACAGTGGTCATCTTAGGTATTTTGGTAGGCATTGCTGTGCCGGTGTATCAAAAGGCTATATTGCGCGCAAAGATTAAAGCTGCTGAGACTGGCCTTCGCGCCATATACGCAGCGGAAAAAATTTATTTTATGAAAAATAGTACTTATTATGCAAACGGTGACGTGAATCAAATAAACAGCACGCTTTATTTAGATCTCGCGGAGACTGATTGGAATTATACTGCTCTTGATTCAGTGAATTGGCTTGGTCAGGCAGATATTTTACCAGCGAATAATATAGGGTTCAGGATAGGAGAGTCTCCTGTCCCGGGATGTACAGGCAGTATATCTGGTGAACCCTGTTGCTATAAAGGATGCACTCTTTTTTAAAACCTTTTTTGAAAAGAAGGAGAAGAGAAAATGAAAAAGCTAATTAATGACAGGAAGAGCAGGTTGCACGTTTATCTTATCCGTCCGCTTGTTATTCTTTTGTGTTGGAGCTTGGCCATAGCTCCTGTATCTGCCGAGAGGATGTTTACTGCCGTAGACAACGACGGCGGTGGCGGAGGCGGCGGTGGTGGCAGTATTTATCCAGTCACCGAAGAAGAAGCGCAGGATGCGCTATCCCAAATTCAGGTAAAGCAGAATGCCTATTTTACTGCCCATGGGAAATACTTTGTTTCCGATAGTATATCTC
>VGKH01000050.1 GCA_016867135.1 Candidatus Omnitrophota bacterium | reverse complement strand
ATAGGCATGGCCTTTCAGCGGAGTGATCCTTCCGATCATGCCGACAATGAATCCTGTCTTTGGCCTGTTTTCATAAGGCGAAAAAACAAATTTATCCAGATCTACGCTTCTGGCAATAAGCCTTATGCGCTTGGGGTGGACTCCGAAATCATCTATCATATGCCTTCCGATTACGTTGCTGGGGACTATGACTAACTTTCCGTAAGCCATCACTTTGGATAACAGATGTTTTGAATAGTACCCATGGCAGGTAGTCAAAAAAACCGTACCGGTATTCCTGCAGGCAAAGAATGCAATCAAGCCCGGGACGCGGGAACGCGCATGGACAATATCTATATTTTCTTTCCTGATTATCAATGACAACTCTTTAACCATCTTGATAATGGTAAAGATTGATTTTTCGTGGACGGGCAATTTATAATGTATGACCCCGGCCTCTTCCAAATCGTTGACCAGATCTCCGCCGTATGAAACCACAACAGCTTTGTGGCCATTTTTGACCAGGTACCTTGCAAAATCAACGGTCCCCGTCTCAACTCCGCCGACTTTTAATTCTGGCAAAACCTGGAGGATATTCACCCCGCCCTTCCTTTCGCAGAACTAAGTAACTTACCCCACCATTCCTTTTTTAACAATTTATTTTTAGGAAGGGCGGGGCTCACCCATCCCTTCCCTATTTCTTTAGGAAGGGCGGGGTTCATAGTATCTTCTCTATCGCGCTGGAAACAGTATCGCTATCATCCAGCTTTTTTATCTTAGGTTTATTATTAAGAATCTGCCCGATGGTACCTGATATATTCTCTGGCTTTACTAACAAGATATATTCTTCTTTAGCTAAAGTGTTTAGGAATCTCTTGTGTTTATCCCTGGAGCGCGAATCCTTGGCGGTTTCAACGACAACAACGTGCTTGCCGGAAGTCGCAGCCTCGGAGACCATGGAGATGCTATCGTCGGTGGCGATAATTATATCGGATAATCCCAAGATGCCTCCGACCGCCTCGGGGATATTGTTTTCATTGGCGATTATCAACAGCCCGCATTCCGGAAAACCTTTTAGTTCTTCCCTGACAAGATTCTCCACATTACCCGGCGTCCTTCTTGAGGTGGAAAACAAAATCTGTAAATCCGAAGATTGCGCGATATTTTTCAATTCAGTAATTAGGGCATTAACCGCATCGTAAGAGATTTTATAATCTTTTGTATCTCCGCCCAAAAGGACACCGATGGTCCTTGGCCTGTTTTGGGCAAGCGCGGGATAACGCGAAATAAGCTTTGCGGATTGATCCCTTAAATAATCTTGGTTAATTAAATTTAAAGAGCCGTACGTCTTAACTACATTTTCCCTCTCGGGAGGACAGTCATGCCTGGGCATGATAACCAGATTAAACCTATTAGTGCTTAACAAATTTGGTTTTAAAATTGATACGCTTTTAGCGAGGCTGTCGTTAGATAAGATATAATTTACGTTAGATAGGCTTGAGCCTGCGGAAATAATAAAATCGGCTTTTATTCTGGATAGTTTTTCGTAAGATGGCTTCTCCAGAAGCTTCTTAAGGCACCACAGGCATCCCTGGCAATGGCGCTGCTTTGCCGGGACAGAGCACAAAGCAACCAGCCCTTTGGAAAATCTATTCTTGAACTTCACATCTATGGTTTCAACCGCAGGTTTTAAATTACGCTTGCCCAATCCATCGGCTAAAATATCCGCGACTGCCTGGCTTTGCCTCAATTGGCCGGTTTTCCCGTCGTTTAGGACAACGACCTTTCTTTCATCGGAATATTTCCACACCTTATAAAACCACATGTACTGCTCTGGGTATTGCCTTATTATTTCTTCGGATAGCCTCATGGCCTTTTTAAGATTAGTTTCAATATCTTTTTCAGTATCCCCTGTCTTTTCTATCGCTAATTTTCTTAGAATAATTTTATGGAACGGCCCATTTTCCCGTATAATAAATGTTGCTACTATCGGCGCGTCAAATTTCAACGCTAGCCTTAAAGCGCCCGTGGGCATTGAAGCGCTCTTGCCGAAAAATTCTGTCAATTGCCCTTGCCTTCCACCCTGGTCTAAAACCAATCCTAATATTTCCTTGTTCTGAATGACCTTGATCATTTCTCTGGGGCTCTCGCCTCTATACAAAACGCTTTCCGGCCGCAATTGACGATAAGAATTAAGCAGGCTATCGGTTCGAGCATACTTTTCATGCTCCCTGGCGATAATCCTGAATGGCGGGCCTAATCTATCGCATAAAATAAACGATAACTCCCAGCTACCAAAATGCATGCTGGAAACTATTAGGCCTTTATTTTCCTTTATGGCATCATTGATTATGCTTTTATCTTCGAACCGAACATATTTCTCAATATAGCCGTGAGTGATTTTAGGTAAACACAGCACTTCAACAATATGCTGGCAGAAATTCTGAAAAGTCTTCTTAACTATTACATTTATTTCTTCTATGCTTTTGCTCTCTCCAAAAGCAGTCTTAATATTGGCGTAGACTGTTCTTTTATGCTTAAAATCAAGATAGTAACCGACTGTCCCGATGGCTTTTGCCAAATACAAAGCTACGCCTACCGGCAACAACATAAAAAACCAACCGAGCAGCTTAGCGGTTACAAACAGACAATAATCTTTCAAAAAATATTTTTTCATTTCTTGTAAATTTGATCCCTATGCGCAACGCCAGGATAGAAAATCCATTCAAGAAATCAAGTTTCAATGACTTTAGCCTTGGGAGGTCTTTTTCGGTAGTGATGATTGTGTTTATTTTCTGGGCTTTGCAGAAATCAATCACTTTCTTTAAATCTGACTCCCTATACTGATAATGGTCTAAAAAGTAGAATTTTAACAAAGGCTTAAGCCCTTGTTTAGAAATCATGGCTTCAAAAGTAGCCGGATCCCCTATGCTGGCTAAAAGACAAACATTTTTATCGCGCATTAAAGAAGCATCTATAACTTTATTGTTTTCTATCCTGTATAAGAATATCGGGCTGTGCGTTGATTGCGCTACGGCTGCATTAGGTTTTATTGGTTTTATCAAAGATTCTATTCTATCAAGATTGGCTTCTCCAAAATCTGCTTTGGTAATAACAAAAATATCTGCCCTTTTTAAAGATGAGAGCGGCTCTCTTAATATGCCCCTAGGGAGCATGTTTCTATTGCCGAACGGGTTTGTGGCATCGATAGCGACGATATCTAAATCCCTATGTAATCTCCAATGCTGAAAACCGTCATCAAGCAAAATCAGATCCAACTTATAATCTTTCATTGCTTTCTTGGCGTTTTCTATACGGTTACGGCCGACTAGAATAGGAACCTGCGGCAATTTAGCGGATAACATAGTGGCCTCATCGGGCTTTTTATCTTTAGCTTGCTCGCTTTTATACCCGCGAGTCAAGATTGCTATCTTTAATCCTTTATTCACCAGAAATTCGGCTATTAATTCAATCAAGGGAGTCTTGCCGGTGCCCCCAAGCGTAATGTTGCCGACGCTAATGACTTTGCAATCTAAGCGAGTTATTTTTAGGATATTGGATCTATAACAAATCAAAAGAATCCTGATTATCAACCCATACAACAGGGATAATAACAGCAAGAAGCATTTAAGAATGCCGGCAAATATCCCGCTTTTTTTGTCGGTGGCTAGATTATAAAGATATTCTTGCATAAGAAAACCCGGTTTCTTTTATCAGGTCGGCCGTTCTTTCTGTCGCGCCTTTATTCTCATCTACAATTCTTCTGGAATCTTGCCCAAGCTGCTGCCTTTTTGTTCTGTTCTCAAGCAACATCTTTATTGCGCTTGCTAATTCTTTCTCGTTTTTAACCTGGATAACGGAATTCTTTTTCAAAAACAAATCTGCCATGTCCTGGAAGTTAGACATATGCGGCCCGAAAATAATTGGCTTGGAAAAATAGGCCGGTTCAATTATATTGTGCCCGCCTTTATTTACGAGGCTGCCCCCCACAAAAACTAGTGTTGCTAGATTATATAAGCTCTTGAGATCTCCGATCGTATCAACAAGAAAAACATAATTTGCGTACGCAGCCAGATTAATTTTCTCATTCTTAATGCTCGAAAATCTTATTACTTTAAAATTATTAGAGCTTATTAAATCGGCGATAGCATCTGCCCTCTCCGGGTGCCTGGGGGCGATCATCAGTTTAAGGCGCGGGAAATTCTTAATGGCTTCCCGATAAACCTTGAAGGTGATTTCTTCTTCGTTATGATGGGTGCTGCCGGCGATAATGAGCATATCGTCTTCCTTAAGCCCCAGGCATGAAGGATCGCAGCTATGCTCTGAAAATTTCTCGTCGAATTTCAGATTTCCTACGACCTTTACCTTGTTTTTTGGCGCGCCTAAATAGATAATCCTTTCTGCGTCTTCGGAAGTCTGCATACAAAAAAGAGCGATTTTCCTCAACGTCCTCCTTAAAAGAAACCTGATTTTTTTATACCCGGAGAAAGAACGCTTGGAAATCCTGCCATTTATCACGATTACAGGAACTTTCTTTGCGTAAAGATAACTAATGATATTGGGCCAGATTTCTGTTTCTGCGGTTATAAAAACAGTTGGTTTTATCAAATCAATAACATGTTTTACTATGAAGCTAAAGTCCAGAGGGAAATATATAACCGAATCATTCTCTTTAGCTAAAGAGCGGGCTATCTTATTTCCCGTAGGCGTGACTGTTGAAATTACTATTCTCTGGTCAGGCCAACGCTGCCTGAGGACATCGATTAATTTTGACGCAACCAGCACCTCCCCCACGCTGACTGCGTGAACCCATATATGTTTATTGCCTTTTAACTTGGATATTATATCTTTAGGCAGGAATCCCAAGCGGGACAGAAAACCTTTATGGAATTTGCGTCTGAAAATAAAAAACGGCAAATACAATAAATGCAATAAAATGAAAATTATATCGTAGATTATAGTCATATCGTCTTAAACCGATTAAGCCCGGGGATGAGTCTTATCGTAAATATTCTTAAGCCGCTCGGTGGATAAATGCGTATAAATTTGCGTCGTGGAAAGATTGACATGGCCCAGCAGTTCCTGAACCGACCGTAAATCCGCGCCGTGATTCAACAAGTGCGTCGCAAAAGTATGGCGAAGAGTATGCGGAGAAATATTTTCTTTTAAACTGGTGAGCTTGATATATTTCTCCAGGATATCTCTTACTCCGCGATCGGTTATCCTTGTGCCGCCCTTGTTTAAGAATATTTCTTTGGTCTTCTCTTTTCTCTTATCCAAATAATGCCGTAAAGCAGTCAGCGCTTTTTCTCCGATAGGCAAGAGTCTTTCCTTTTTTCCTTTTCCTCTTACCTTGACCACGCCGGAAATAAAATCTACATCATCAAGGTTTAAGCCCACAAGTTCGCTTATTCTCATCCCGGTGCTATAAAAAGTCTCCATTATCGCCCTGTCTCTTAAGCCAGAGACTTCATCTTTGGGCGGAGAATCTAAAAGTTTGTTTATCTCATCTTCCGTGAGAAACTGCGGCAGGCGTTTATCTAATTTTGGCGTCAATAAGAGCGTTGCCGGGTTGGTTTTGATGTAGCCTTCTCGGGATAAAAATTTGAAGAATGTCCTCAGGCACGAAACTTTTCTTGCCAGGGTGCGGGATTTCAGGTTTTTTTCTTTTAGATGAGCCAAATATTTTCTTAAACTCAGGTAATCGACCTTATCTATTGAAGTATCTTTTAAGAAATTACCGAATTCCGTAAGGTCAAGTTTGTAATTTAATATCGTATGGACCGAAGCATTCTTCTCTATCTCCAAATAAGAAGTAAATTTATCAATGTAGCGCTGCATCAGGGCTTAATCTCCTCTTGTTCTGGTTGCGGCTCGGCTGTCGGCTGCTTTAACCTTGAAGTAGTATGTCTGCATTTGGGGTAATTGCTGCAGCCGTAGAATCTCTTGCCTCGTCCTGAACGCCTTTCGACTAATTCTCCGCCACAGCCCTCTTCCGGACATTTGACCCCGGTTGAAAATGCCTTAGAGAACCGGCATTCTGGAAAACCGGAACAGCTCACGAATCTTCCGTGCCTGCCCCATTTGACCATCAGCTGTTTTCCGCAGGTGGGGCATTTCTCATCAATAAAAATCTGGGTCTTCTTTACCGTATCCTGGGCAAAATCTAAAGATTTCTTGAATGGTTTATAAAAATCGTTGATGACGCTAAGCCTTCTTAATTTTCCTTCTTCAACCTGATCCAGGTGCTCTTCTATTTTTGCGGTAAAACCTATATCCATGATTTTCGGGAAGTATTTCACTAAAAGTTCAACAATAATAATTCCCAGATCCGAAGGGACAAAATATCCGCTCTCGCGATGGACATAATTTCTATAGACCAGCGTCTGTATTATGGGCGCATAGGTGCTTGGCCTGCCGATACCGTCTTCTTCCAATGCCTTGACCAGGCTTGCGTCGGAATATCTTGGCGGCGGCTTGGTGAAATGCTGATCGGGCGTAAGCTTGATTAAATCTAAAACTTCTTTCACGCTTAAATCAGGAAAATATTTCTGGATTTCTTCTTCATCATCTGCGCGATAGGCTTTAAGAAAACCATCAAATAACAACTTAGAGCCGCTTGCCCTGAAAGTATATATGCCGGCGGCGATTTGCACAGAAGTAACTAAAAACTCTGCCGGTTTCATTTGGCTGGCTACGAATCTTTTCCAAATGAGGCTATAGAGCTTAAATTGATCTTCGGTTAAATATTCTTTTATGTCCTCTGGCTCGTGCTTAAGACTCGTCGGCCGTATCGCCTCATGCGCTTCTTGCGCGGATTTCTTGGATTTATAAACATTGGGTTTCTCAGGTAGATATTTATCCCCAAAACTCTTGGAAATATAACTGCGGACTTGCGTGATCGCCGTCTTTGCTACTACGACAGAATCCGTACGCATGTAGGTAATTAAACCGACCGGTCCTTCCTTACCCAACTCAATACCTTCATATAACTGCTGGGCGGAGATCATGGTCCTATTGGCGGTAAAACCTAATTTATTGAATGCGTCCTGTTGGAGCGTGCTGGTCGTAAAAGGCGCGTAAGGATTCCTTTTTTTGTTGGTCTTATTTATATCGGATACGATAAAGGGCTCTTTTTGAAGCTCGCCTGCTATTGCCTGCGCATCTTTTTCATTATGGATCTCTATCTTTTTGTTATCTTTCTTGTCTAACTGCGCGGTAAAAGTCTGATCGGAGTGGCCGGTTTTCTTTTTTAATTCCGCCTCTATGCTCCAATATTCTTGAGGCAGGAAATTCTTTATTTCCTGCTCCCTGTCAACGATCAAGCGCAGGGCAACCGACTGGACCCTGCCCGCGCTTAAGCCGGAACCAACCTTTTTCCATAAAAGCGGGCTTAGCAAATACCCCACAATCCTATCCAATACCCTGCGCGTGGCCTGCGCATTAACTTTATGGATATCAATACGGCTAGGGTGTTTAAAAGCATCCGCAACTGCCTCTTTAGTTATCTCATGAAAAACTACTCTTAAGAAATGCTGTTTTTTACCCAAATTATTCTTTATGTGCCAGCCGATTGCCTCGCCTTCCCTATCAGGATCGGTAGCAATGTAAATCTTCTCTTTATCTTTAGAAAGTTTTTTTAAGTTGCTTAAGACTTTTTTCTTCCCTGGGATAACGACAAAGGTAGGCTTGAAATTCGCCTTGACGTCAACCCCCATTTTCTTGGCGGGCAGATCCACGATATGCCCCATTGAAGACTCGACTACAAAATCATCGCCTAGGATCTTATTTATTGTCTTTGCTTTTGCCGGTGATTCAACGATAACTAATTTTTTAGCCATTTTCCCTCACAAATAATTTTCCCGGTAATTGTCTTATAATGTGCCTGAGCTCCATATTTATCAACATCGATAAGGTAGAATCAATATTTAATCCGGCTTCTGCCACTATATCATCAATGTGTTTCGGCGTATTTGAAATAACGCCGTAAAGTTTTGATTCATTATTTGATAAATCCAAATCTATTATTAGCCCGGATTGGTTTTCTCTGGGTTTTTTATCCTCTATCTCTTTAATGCGATTTTGTAAATAGGGCTTTATCTCTTCGATAATATCTTCAACATTGCTTACAAGCTTGGCCCCTTGTTTAATGAGCGAATTTGTCCCGAAAGAATTCGCAGAATCTACTTTGCCCGGAACCGCAAAAACTTCTCTTGATTGCTCTATCGCATTATCAACGGTAATTAGCGCACCGCTATTGCGCGAGGCCTCAACCACTAAAACACCTAACGATAATCCGCTGATGATCCTATTTCTTCGGGGGAAATTATAAGCCAGGGGTTTTGTATTCATGGGAAATTCGGAAATTACTGCCCCGTTATCAGAGATTTCTTCAAAAAGTCTTTTGTTTTCAGGCGGATAAATATTGGAAAGGCCGCTTCCCAAAACTGCAATTGTCCTTGCCTTTATCTTTATAGCTCCGCGGTGCGCTGCAGTATCAATGCCTCTAGCCATACCGGAAACTATACTTATTCCCGCGCCTCCTAATTTTTGCGCGAAGTCTTCGGCTGTAGATAATCCGTAAAAAGATGCCCGGCGGCTACCTACAATAGCGATAGCAAAATCATCCTGAGGCAGAAATTCTCCCTTTACATAAAGAACCGGCGGCGGATCGGGAATATTCTTTAAGTTCGCCGGATAATCATCATCCTGGATGCTTAAAATCTGAACATTATGTTTTTTGATTAAAGCCTCTTCTTCTTTTAAGCCTTTCCCGCCTGAAGCCTTAATAATATCAACGGCGATTTTATCTGAAATTCCGGAAACTCTTATTAATTCTTCTTTGGAAGCCAGAAAAATCTTCCTTGCCTGGCCGAAATACTCAAGCAATCTTTTTAACTTGATACTTCCTATGCCGGAAACTGTATTTATGGCGATAAGCGCTTCTTTTTCGGTCATTTTCTTAGAATCTCTAGAATTTTATTTACTACTTCGTCGATTGTTAGTTTTGAAGTGTCTATTGTATATTCGGCTTGACTATAGAATGGGGCTCTTGTCTTTAATATGTCTTCTATTTGTTTCTTGGGGTTTTCCACGTTTAAGAGTGGCCTGTGGTCATAATTCTTGGTTCGTTCAAATATTACATCCGCAGAAGTTTGAAGATAGATAACTACGCCATTTCTATGCAGGTTT
>VGKH01000049.1 GCA_016867135.1 Candidatus Omnitrophota bacterium | reverse complement strand
GGCTTCATTTAAAAATAATAAAGTGAATAAAACTTAGCAATCAGCTGCTGACTGAAAAAGAAACTTATTACCGCTGCAACAGCAATAAAAGGGCCGAAAGGAATAAGGCTTCCTTTGGTTTTTATCTTTACGATTATGCCGACGAAACCGCCTAAAATACAGGCTAAAAATAAAGTCAAGAGCGCCTGCTGCCAGCCTAAAAAAGCTCCAATCATCGCTAACAACTTTATATCTCCACCGCCCATAGTTGAAGGCTCTTCGCCCTCCTCAAATTCTTTCTTTAGATAAATTTCTCTTTTGAAAAATTTCCGGCTTATCCAATCGCCTAATTTAAAAAATAAGAAATCGCCCACTATCGCAAATAAATAAAGTATCCCACCCGCGATAAGAACTCCTAAAAATGAACGTAAAATCGATATTTTAAAAACTGTTGTCCCATGCATAAACGGGAAAATCGCGCTCAAAATCAATCCTGCCGCCAACCCCCCTACGCTTATCTCGTCGGGAATAATCCTAAAATCAAGATCCGTAAAAATCGCGACGATCAAACATGATATGAATATGGCGTAAACAAACAATTTCCAGGAAAAACCTAAGTAATTCAATAAAATCAAGAATGAAAATGCCGTCAATAACTCAACTAGAGGATACCTCCAGGAAATCTTAGCCTGGCAAAACCTACAACGCCTCTTCAAGAATATAAAGCTTATAATCGGGATATTATCGTACCAGAAAATAGTTTTCTTGCAGTTCGGGCAGAATGATCTTGAAGGTTTCCTGGTTGAGATCTCCCGCGGCATGCGATAAATACAAACATTCAAAAAACTACCAATAAAAGCACCGAAAACAAAAACAAAGATTTTTATAAATACCTGCTGCATCTATTTGCCTTTCTTAGTGAGTCCGCCAATGAAGCAAGGGCGGACGAACTAACCCCGCCCTTTTGGCGAAGTTCAATTAATCTCTCTTATCCCGCTCCCGCCAAAAGGGCGGGGTCTAAACTTCGTTTGATTTTATCACGTTTTGGAAAGTTTCTCAAGGAAAATGTGCTTTTTGGGGATAGATTTGATATTATCGGACTTCAATTAATTCGTAGGCTCTATTTCCTAAACCAATTTTTTCCGCGTGTTCAAGCTGCTTACGCCAGTCTCTATCAGGGTGCTGTTGTCTAAAAATATCACCGCCGCTTACTCCATTAATTTTATCTACGCAGGCCTGATCAATACTCACCGGATCCAAAGAAACAAATATGCCTATATCGGGACAAATCTTGGGGTCATCCTTAGCAAGGCAATCGCATTCTTTAGTGATCTTTATGCAGAAGTTAAAATATATCTGACTGTCTTCTTTACCGCTGACTGTCGCTTTGGCGTACTCGGCTATTTTCTGCTGAATAGTATCCGCACCCATCGCCCATGCTACATCAATGGCGCCGACAGGACAAATCGCTATGCAACCTGCGCAACCAATGCAAATCTTAGGGCTTATCTTAGCCTTCTTACCTGCCCCGACCCTAACTCCACTTACGTCGGGGTCGACGTACTTAATCGCATCTACGGGGCAATTTTCAATACAAGCCGAGCAGGCTACACATTTTTCTGCCCTGACTACCGGAGCTATACCCCCATGCTGGGTGAGCTTGCCTCTCCTGGAAGCGCAGCCCATGCCTAAATTCTTAATCGCTCCGCCAAAACCCGTCATGATATGGCCTTTAAAATGCGAAATCGCGACGATAACATCGGACTTAGATATGGCGGTGGCTACATAAGCTGTCTTAATCAAATCGCCGTTAATTTTTACCTCTTGGTCCTCATCGCTTTTAACTCCGTCGGCAATAATAACCGGGGCTCCTACTTTATCCGGGGTAAATCCATGGCGATAGGCAAGCCCTAAATGGTCAATGGTATTGGTACGGCTTCCTTTATAAAGAGCGTTGGTATCGGTAAGAAAAACCCAGGCGCTTTGTTTTTTAATCTCACCGACAATAGTCTTAACAAAATCCGGATTGACGAAGCCGGTATTTTCTTCTTCTCCAAAATGTAATTTTATAGCTACTAATTTATCTTTTTTGATTTTCAGGAAGGGCTTACAACTAGCGATCAATTTGGCAAGCTTATTGTTAATTTGTTTTGCGTTTTCACCATCTTTTGTAGAAACAAAGAATACTTTACTTTGTTGCATAATTTTTTATTTTTTAAATAATCCAATCAATTCAGCGCTATCTAAAATATGGGTCTGCATGGCTTTTTCCAAAGAGGTTTTATCTTGAATCTGGCTTGGTTCAAGCTCACTATCCAAAGCGTAAATTTTAAAGAAATAACGGTGCGTCCCCGATGGAGGACAAGGACCGCCATAATTTTCCCGACCAAAGCTATTTATTGCCTGAGCTCCGGGGATGCTGTTTGCGTCTATTTTCGAAATAACGGGTATATTGAACACCACCCAATGGACCCATGTGCCCATAGGCGCATCTGGATCGTCGACAATCAATGCCAAGCTCCTAGCCTCTTTGGGGATTGATTCTATAATCAAGGCTGGATTGATATCTTCGCCTACGCAAGTGAATTTCTCCGGTATAAACTCGTTATTAGCAAAATCGGGGCTTGAAAGTTTCATTTTTTCCACCCCCTCTTGGGGAAAAACTAAACCAGTAACTGTCAAAAACAAAATAAAAAATATAATATATATCTTCCTTGTCATTTCAGACTTATTTAAAATTATATTTTCTTATAATAATCGACGCATCTAGGGCAGGCGCCGTCTTTTTCTACCCAATTCGGATGTTTCCTCTTTATATTATCAATGACATATTGATGCGCTGATTCGCAGGTATCTACCAGATTTTCACTAACCATTTTCTTGCAGATTGGGCAGAATTTTGCTTTTTCCATTTATACCTCTCCTTTTCTAGCCTTTATTATCCCTCAAATTATAGATAATCAATCCTGCGACTGCTAAACATAAAAGACTAAACCAAGACTTATATTTATAGTATTCACCTTTGAATTTAAGGAATAGGATACTTGTCGCGGGGTAATCTTCTCCGTAAGGATATTTGAGTTCTGCCTCGGCCTTAAATTCATAATCTTTATATTTTGGCATAATCGCATATTTATATACCTCAAGCCTCTTATTGACATATTCTTCGCGCTGTTTATCGACTTTTTCTTTATCGTAATTTCTTATTACGTCTTTAGTCGTAAGAAAAGCGACATAAACTAAAGCCAAAGCGACAGAGGCAACTATTATTTGTTTGTTATTAAAATTCATAATAAAATCCTTTCTTTATTTGGGTAAATTAATCAGCTGGTATTCTTTCGCCTTTGATAATTTCCGGCAAAGGCGCGGCATCAATGCGTATGCCGCCGTCGTGTTCTATCTTTATCGTATAAAGAGTGCCGGGAATAAACATTGTGCCGGGGGCCTCAATCTGGGCGTTTTTTATGCCAATCTTCTTTGACTCTTTGGGATCTAAGGCATAAGACCAGAATTTCTCCCAGAGCTTTTTTTCAAAAGGATCATCTTTGCCTTGGATTTTATAACCGGCGGGAATTTGATTTAACTTGGTTATCTCGTATTCCATTGTATTTCTCCCGTCAAGCATAAAGACCTTCCAGAAAAGATAGGCGCTTTTGCCCTTAAGGGCATCTTTGTTTCTAATATAGATGTCGTCAAAACGAACCACTAAAGACTGAAATTGAATAATGTTTCCCGGGAATGTAAAATACATAGGGGTAAGCGGCTTGCCCTTAGAGTCATACTCTAAGAATTTAATTGTGGTGTGGGTCTTTTTGGAGGTTTCGTCAAAGTAAACATTAGTGACTAGTGCTTCTGCTATACGCGAATCAGCTTCTAGGCGCGAGATAACCTCTTTTAATATCTTGTTCTCCCTAGCATAACGAACTACTGTCCGAAAGATAGAAAACGCCCCTAAGGCACAAACTAAAATTAGACATATAGCGATAATCTTTTTCATTTATTTTAATTTCTCGGAAATCTTATACATTACCCCGCCGGCAACTTGTGCCTGAGGCAACATGAATTTTCTGGCAGAGACTGTTACCTGGGTAACTTTCTCCTTCTTTTCAATCTTGATAGTAATATCGTTTTTATCTACCTTGCCTTTAATAACTCCCGCTGCTTTGTCTTCGCTCTTAATCGTACCCATTTGCTTTAAAACATCTAAACTGACATTATAAGCCTTATCAACACTGGCATTGAATTCAAATTGAGAATAGTCTTTAGCTGTTAAGACTCCGGCCACTCCTGCCGGCAAAAATGCCACACCCAATATAGTGGCAGCGCCATACATCCCGGCGCTTCTTATTGCCGTCGGCTTCATCGCCTCTACCAAAACCAAAACCATAAACTGCTGAACGCTGGTTATATTCTTATAGGTTTTATCTTTTATGCCTACCTCATAGGCTTCAACACTAGGTTCGCCGCCTTTACTATAGTCCTTAACTAGAACGCTGCCGATACTCAAAGTGAGGTTATCGATTTGCAAAGGCATAACCTTAGCGGGTTTCTCTGCTTTTGCTTTTTCAGCCTTTTCTGGTTTTTTTTCCTGCTGAGCGATCTTCAAGGCGTCAACATTAAGTATGCCATCCTGGTTTGTGACAATATCCACCTCTTTCAAATCCACCACCGCACTCTGGATATGTAATTTTCCCTTGAGCATAGATAATAGGTCAAGGTCGACACTGATTTTTGGCATATCTAAAAGTATGCCCGGAGGGAATCCTTTCGGGTTATATATTCTAAAATTCTTGATTTTTGCCGACTGCGTCATCACGCCTAAAGAGAACCCCCCGACTTCCACTCGCGCGCCCAGAACGCTAGAACCAATAAAAGATATGCCGGCCTTAATAAGCTGATCCCTAACAACAGAGAAACCCACCAAGACAACGATAATCAAGCCTATGATTATTAAGATTTTCTTCATGGCTATGCCTCCTCTTTAATTAAGTCTAATTATTCTACCTCTATTGAACCTGTTTTGGCAAGATTTAATTGAAATGAAAATATGCGGGGTTGAATAAGCAATAAGGCCAGGCATAGAATGTTAATATGGCCTGGCCTTACTCAGAAATTATTTACGGTTGAGCAGTTTAGAAATCAAATATTTTATTGCCCAAATAGCGACAACAGCAATAACAACCCAGAAGCCGATAACCAGCACAATGGGAATAAGCACAGCAACAAACTTAACCGCATTGATTCCTGTTGACAATATTGTTTCTTTGATGATATGCTTGCTTTCTTTGAACACCTTCGCCGATACGCGAGGTTCAAAGAAATTAAGCGTAATCGTATTATAAGACACCTGATTGTTAAGATATTCGATCTTATTCTTTAGGTCCTCTATACGATTCAATATCGGGGTCAATTCCGACTCTAATTTTACTGCCTCCGTCGGTTGCACCTTTCTCTGCTTAAGCGCCTCAAGCATCTTCTCATAAACAATCATGGCTGTATCTAGGCGAGATTTCAGATTAGTATACTCTTGGTTTACATCTTGGCTAACTACATTGATATTCTCAATTTTTCCTAAGGAACCTAATTTATCCAATGCGGTATCAAATTTTTCCTTGGGAATACGCATTGTGACGGAACCCGCCTCCCTGCCTTCATTATCTCTGTAGAATCTAGAATCAGAAATGTATCCGCCTAATTCGCGACAAATCTTGATGACCTGCTGGTAAGTCTCTTTGCCGTTTTCAATCTCAAGGCTGACATTGCCTGTGCGTATTACCATTTCCGCTTCCGCAGTTCCAGGCAATACCGGCTGGACAATAATAACCGGGCTATCGGGAGTCGTTGCGACTATCGAAGTTGATTCTGATTTCGCGAATTCCGACCTGGTAATAATTCTACCGTTGTCTACACGAGCACCCGCCATACCGAAACTTTGGACGTCATCATATTCATAAGAATTAACTCCATATGTAACACGAGATAAATCATTTAATTTTATACTGTCAGTCTTTGCATAATTTAAGGATGTCCTTTCCCCTTCAGACAGCACACCAATGGCAAACTTTTTATCGCCGCCATAGCCCACCATCTCCGATCCTGCCCTAATCAAAAAACCATTCTTCGGAGTCTGTCTTGACCTATATTCCTCACCTGTTTTCTTTGCAGAAACTAATTGCCTGCCTTGAATCCCTCTGTGGAAATAAGCCTGTAAACCGACAAATGAAATCACCAAAAATAAAATCCCTGCTATTGCTCCGGCAGGAACTAAAATTAATCTGGTTTTCTTTTCCATTTTAACGCGCCCCCTTTCAAGCTCTTGACGTATAATCTGGGTTGTTACAGCGCTATCAAATGAATTTTCGAGGTCAGGGACATGCCAAGCCTTAAGCTTTTCAGATACCAGCTTAAGCCTTGCCAATTCTTCGCTACAGACTTTACAAACCTTTAGATGCTCGTCAATTTTCTTTTTCTTGCTATCAGAAAGCTGATTATCTAAATAGCTACTTAATTGGTTTATCACATGCCTATCAAACATTATAACCTCCAAGCTCACCTATATAAGGGAGCATTTTGTCTTTTAGATTCATTCGCGCCCTGTGGATCAATGTTTTGACTGTGCCAAGAGACTTCTTTAAGATTCTAGCTATTTCTTCATAATCTAAGTTTTCAAACTCTCGCAAAATCAAGGCTTCTCTTTGGAGAAAGGGAAGGGCCTGAATGCATTTCGTTACAATACTAGAAAGTTCATCTTTACATACTTCCTGTGCCGGAGAAGGATCGGGACTTTGGACATCCATTAACTCATCGGTTTTATCCTGTTTTCTTGCCCATGGGACAAACCGCCTGTCTTTACGCCACCTGCTAACATAGACATTATGGGCAATGCTGAATATCCAAGTAGAAAATTTACGCTCAGGATTGTAATTATTTCTATATTGATGCAATCTCAAGAACACGTCCTGTGTTATGTCTTGGGCCTGAGCTGCATTTAGACTTAGACGCAACGCAAAATGATACACGGGATTTTTGTATCGCCTCAAAAGTTCCTCCATGGCCTGCATCTCTCCTTGCTGATACTTCAGCATTACCTCGTTATCAGTTAAACCTTGCATCTTAAAGCCCTCTTTCCTTTCTCCACTCTATTATACGCATACAGGCATAAAAAGTTTCATCTTTTTTTCCTGTTAGTATTATCTATTTTACATATCTTTTGCCTATTTTGGCAAGGGATAACTTAGGCAATAAAAATTTATATTCAGACTATGCAAGCTGTGTTATAATATTAAACACTTATGAATATATTAGGAATGTTACTTAGAATTTCTTTCAAGGACTGGCTGATTTTTGCGACCTTGGTTATCCTTGTTATTGCCCTGCTACAAATCCGCAAGCTAAAGAAATCACTCGTCCAAGAAGTCCATAAACGCTTGGTGCCGGAGTTAATGTTAGAATTGGACTTAAAAGAAATAGGCCTATTTATAAAAAATGAAAGCACAATGATTGCCAAGGAAATCAGTATTCAAGATGTGGATGTAGATATAGAAGATTTTGGCTATACTATGTATTTTACCTTGAAATTTGACATTATAGAAATCTTAAGGCCCAATGAAAGAATAAAATTGAATTTTAAAGCTATCCACCGCGGCAAGGAAGGTCCCGTGCGTACTCCCGAGGGGATTATACCTCATCTAACCAGTGCATCTTTTAGGCTTATTATTGATTTCTATAATATCGAAAATCTCAAATTCCACGCTGAGTTTATCAGAAAGCTCAATAAATTCGTCCTCGATAAATTAGACGCCGTCCAATAATCTTATAACAATCAGAATATTTTTAACGGGAATGACTCTTTTGGCGGGACAACTCTGAGGAATTATTTTCTAATGACTATAATCTGTGACAATTTAGAAAAATTGGAACTCATCATCTTGCTTTTACGAAGTAGTTCCTTGTTTTTCATGATGGTTTCTCTGGAGAATACCTGGTCTGATATAGAATGATTTTTGATTCCAACGCTTTCTAATATTTTATTTAATTCTTCCGGAACATATGCCGCGCGTACAGAATTAATAAAACCTTTTGCCTGGGCTGGCGGTAAATTTTGCTCGATCTCTTTGATGATCTCATCCGGTGCATCCCTTCTTAAATCCGATAGATAAGCCAAGCCACCGGGTTTCATTATGCGGTGGATTTCAGAAAAGGCGCGCGAGACATCCTTCCAATGATGAATTCCGCCGTGGCTTACAACTAAATCAACAGAATTATCTTCTTGGGAAAGCTTATGCACATCGCCAATCTCAAAATCTAAATTATCTGATCCTTCTTCTTTTACTCTCTCGCGCGCCTTTTCAACTGCCTTTTGGGAAATATCTATCCCCGTAATTCTTAATTTCGGATATCTTTTAGCAACCTCAATTGCTAAATCTCCGAGGCCGCAGGCCAAATCCACAGCAACGCCTTGTTGAAAATCTCCTAATTTGGATAATTCATCAGCCATAAGAGAATAATTAACCGCAATAAAAGAGGTTATGTAATCGTACTCTTCAAAAGCCTGGGATTCGTCCTCTAATTCAAATTCTTCTTCTAATCTTTCTTTCTTTTCCATGATTATTTCAATGCCCCTGATAACGCCTTTTGCATTACTTCTTTTGGCGCGGGTTTCCCCGTCCAAATTTCAAACGACTGCATGCCCTGATATAGAAGCATACCAAGGCCATTAGATGTCTTAGCGCCGGCTTTCTTGGCAAGTTTCAATAAGTTTGTCTCAGCGGGGTTATAAACAAGGTCATAGACAAATAAATCTTTATGTAATTGCCTTTCTTCTATTGGGCAAGGATCTCTGGGCTTCATGCCGAGTGGCGTTGCGTTAATCAACAGGTCTTTATTCTTGATTTGCAAATCATCAATATTGTTGACGACAGAAATCAAGAAATCAGCAAATAAACTTCTTATCATTTTACGGATATTTTCCGATTTACTATTATCAATATCGAAGATGGATATCTCTTTAACTGCGGATTTTGCCAAGGCAAAACTAACCGCTCTTGCTGCCCCGCCGGCTCCGATAATCGCAACCTTTTTATTCGCTGGATCAATATTCTCTTTAAGATGTTTAGAAAAACCGGATATATCGGTATTATAACCCAGCAGTTGTCCATTCTTATTAATAACGGTGTTTATGGCACCGATTTGTCTTAAGTAAGAATTCTCTGGCTCAAGAGAAACAAATCCAAATACTTTCTCTTTATAAGGAATGGTAACGTTTAACCCGAGGATATTACTTTTGTCCAGATTATTAAGAAATGATTTTAATTCCTCTGGCTTTACCTCAAAAAGTTTGTACTCGGCATTGATCTCTAAAGCCTTGAAGGCGGCATTATGCATCGCCGGTGAAAGGC
>VGKH01000048.1 GCA_016867135.1 Candidatus Omnitrophota bacterium | reverse complement strand
ATCAAAATCCAAGCGATTCAAATCAACATCATCCCAACGGCTCAATACTCTGGCGACCTCCGCCTCATCTTGCGGCGCGCCAAAAAGTTTACGAAATTCTGATTCGTAATCACTTACTTTCTTATTCCTGAAGATTTTCTCGACTAAACGCCTGCGCGCCTCTGGGAATCTCCAGAGCAATTTTAAAATAAGTTCAGCGGGGAGTGATCCGTCTAAATGAAAATGTAAATCCTGCTTTGGCAGGCGGCTAAGATACTGCAGCGTCGCTTCAAAGGCTTCATCTTCTTTGGACTCAGTCATTGCCATAACCGGTAATCCAAAGAAGCAGCCAAGGCGGGACTTTGGACCGCGATCCCCCTCGTCTCTTTGTCGTTCATGCTGGAATACCGAAACCGGCTCGATGCCTCCATCTCCTATGTGCCTAGCAATCTTCCATATCTCCTTAAGAATTCCTATATTTATTCGTCTTGCTCTTGGAACATACTTAATATGCAATTCAATCTTTTTAGTCTTTAAATTATCGGTGCAGACAAAATTAACTAGCGCTAATAATACATTAGGAGACTGCGAAAACTTACCGTCCATCTCGTCCTTAATCTCTATAATGACTCGTTCAGGCTGTATTTGAATATAGACTTCTCCGATCTTCTTAGGCTCTCTTTCCCCGTCAAAGATAACAAGCAAATCGTATCGTTTATCTTTAGAACTTAATGCCATGGGGTCAAGCCACAAAGTACCATCCTGAACCACTCCATCTCTTATCTTAACTGTAGGAGAACCTAATGTAACTGCGGTAAGAATTCTAATCTTGCCTCTTTGCTCACCTTCTATAACCTCTACTCCTTTTAGATGCAAAACTGAACTTAGAATGTCGGCTTCTGTTTCAGCTAATCCATGTTTAAATAGAAAGTCTGCATATAGATTAAGGGTGTTTGTATGCTCCTGGAAATAATCAACCTCTATAAAAGGTGGCGCCTCGAACGGATTCGCGCCGATTTGCAACCCTTCTCTATAGCGACTACCTAAAAGCTTCCTTATTGTTGAATTTATTAAACGCGTTGCCTGCGATACAAATCTCAAGTAGCTGGCAAATTCGCCCTGCTCGTCGGATTCAAGAATCTTTCTATTCTCTCTTGCAACCGCGTATGTAATATGTCCTATCTCATCCCACAAAGTTTTCTCCAACTCTACGTGATCAAAGAAACTGAAATAATATCCTTCTTTCCACCAGAATCTAGAAAGAATGATCTTATTTTCCTCGATCATATATCTAGGCTGTGCATAATCTCTAACTTCTATCTGCAGCGGACCTTTGGTATGAGTTGCTGGGAATAAAGGACTAACAAAGAAATGATACAGCCACGTTGGCCAACCTGAAGGCTTCTGTTTTAATCTTCTTAAGACTTCTCTGATTTTTTCCTTTTCATAATCTTGAGCATTTATAAATACGATTCTATCAATATCTTCATCAGAAAGTACTTTTTTGTTGAACGGTGATGATATATTTATTTCTTCTTTGGTTATTGCCATAACCGGCAATCCAAAGAAACAGCCGAGGCAAGGCTCTAGTTCAGGATAACGTGTCTTCGTCTCCTGAGAAGAAAGCTTTCCAGTTAATATACCTGCTTTATCCCCTGGAACAATTAATTCTTGTGGCTCCTGCGCCGGTTTTACGCCAAAAAGGTAACAATATGACCTGCAGGCCATATCAGGCTCGAAGCCAAAATTATCCCTAAAACCTGCATTCTCGAGCGCATAATAAAGCGTACTCTTTATATGAGCCTCATAAAGAATATTGCTCAGTAGATCCGTATTGGATAAATATGTAAGTATATGGATGCTGCCTCCCGGGGATAAAACGCGATATGCTTCTGATAAAGCCACCTCTAGTTTCATATGGCCGATACTCTCAGCAAAAATTATGCTATCAAAACTTCCATCAGCAAACGGCAATCTTTCCCCGTCCGCCGCTACCGCAACGATTCCTCTTTTAGTTGCCTTTTTAAGTAATGGACGGACCAAATCCACGCCCACTACCTGCATTCCATATTCGTCAATTAATTCGCGTTCCAATAAGCCACTACCAACACCCACAGAAAGAACTCTTTGTCCAGATGTTAATGAAGACGCGATGGTTTTAGCTAATTCTTTGCGTAATGATTTCTTGCGGGCATTAAAACTTATGGGTAAACCAAAAATAGATAGAATGAAAGACCCGGGAGCGCTGGCAAATTTAGCATATACCCTCTGGCAGTGTTCAACCTTAGATAGACTAGATGCATAATTGCTTGGCGATGCTGAACCACTAGTAACAGCCATCATCGGCAATCCGAAGAAACAGCCTGAGGAAGTTATTGCGTCTGTGGCGGTTAAAGCCGCATTCCATCTTCGGAAAAGATCAAATTTAAAATTGGCAGCGCGGCGGTTCACTTCTTCGATTGTTAAGTTATCTGGGTCTTCGCCACAAGCTACTTCAACCATAACATCCTTATGCGGGGCGCGATAAATAGCTACGCGCCTTTCGCTCTCTGAAGTTACCGCCATAACCGGCAGGACCGCCAAAGTTGCAATGGCGGGCAGGCCAAAGAAGCAGCCGAGGCCAGAAGCATCTTCCGCCGCGGCGGGCCCCGTTAGAAAATCTCTTTGTACGCCAGCTGGATTTTCTAACGCGGCGGGCGGAACTACGCTTAAATCCAATTCGTCATTCTTTATCCCTGTTATGATGAAACCATTTGTATCAAGGTTCACACGAGCTTCCGGATACATCTCTCCCTCAGGCATAATGACTTCTATTTCAAATCCACCAGCCATTTCTAAATAATCCCTTATCAAATCAACTCTATTGGCAAAACCGAATCTTTCCGGATGCCTCCATATCTTTACTAGTCTACTACCATCATGGCGATCGGTAGAACATACAATAATAACTCTACCTCCCGGCTTCAAAAGCCTGTGAATAGAACGCAAAAGCTCAAGAGGCCGCTTTGAATAATTAATCCCCAACGAAATGATAGCGGCGTCAAATAAATTTCCGTGTACAATTTGCGGATTATCGTTAAGGTCTTGCACCTGGAAGCTATCAAGCATACCATTTCTCCTTAAAGATTCTTCCACTGCGCCGATTCCGTGTACCGACAAACCAAATGAAGGATAAATATCGACAAGCGTTACTTCTCCACTCATAACATCTAAGATGCTTCCGCGCCTTGGCAATAAAGGCTTAATTTTGGAAATGAGAAATTCGTATAACCCAGAGCACAGATAACCACGCAAGCCCGCTTGCTGATATTTCTGTTCTTGGATTGTCCAGTATGTGATATCCTGCCCGGAAAGAACTGACTCAAAGGCTTCTTCGCCGTAAACCTGAACGCTGGAAAATGCGCCGGATGGTATTTCATTTTCTGCCTCCGCAGCCGGCAGTTTTACTTCATCGCTGCTATGCGTTAATCCCATCACCGGCAGGCCAAAGAAACAGCCCAGGGAATTATTCGGCGATGCCAAATTCCCGGAATCAAGATTAGTTTCTCCCTCAAGAAGCGAATCGGGAATAGCATCAAACAACGGAGCCGGGACGCGCAATGGATCTTTACTCATGCGCTCCATGCGATCCGGATGCTCCTCGATTGGCACCTCATTTGCCAGGCGACGAAGCTCTTCGGCTATAACATTTCTTAATTCATCTAGGGTAAATGACTGCGGCAGGCTCTCCATTACCTTTTCAGGCAGCGCATAAATCAACTGATGAAGCCGCTCTTTCTCATCAGCACTCATATAATCCTCGAAATGCCCCAAAGCCACCTGATCAAGATATTCAATCGTCAACTTAAGGATTTCCTGCGGATTATTGCTTTCTTCAATAAAGCCCGGCAAATCAATTTCTGCGCCCTTAAGGATAAAACCCCGGATATATGCCAGCGCGGCCTTCTCTCGCTCGCCAGCTTTAAGCCATTCCTCAGCGTCGATAAACCACTGTTCGTATACTGACAACATAATCCATTCTGCATCCAGCGAATCAGCAATAGATGGCAGCTTCGATGTTGTGTCGGTTGATACTGCGGCTCTTAAACTATCCAATATTCCATTATTAATACGATTTGTATCAGTACTTATATCCGGCGGGCCCAATCTAAACAAGCTCTCAATTGTCCCTACGACCAGGATGGTCGAGAACAAAGAAAGCAAAATTCCTCCGAAAGAAAAAGAAGCATGTTTCCTATCGCTTCTGCCTTCTGTGTTAGTAGCTTGGGTGTCCGTCACCGCTATAATCGGCAAACCAAAGAAGCAACCCAAGTCAAAATCATTATTCGATGAACCTCTGCGAGAATGACGCCCCATACCCCGGCCGTTGGGTCCTTCTACATCTTCTTCATCGCCAGAATTCTCACCACGCAACCTTCCGCGCTTAAATGCCATGTGTTCTATCACGGCGCCCTCGGGACGATTGCATCCTTTCTCTACAAGCTCCTGCAATTCTTTAGCATCCCAATGCCTCCACCCATCTTGATCCCTATCGGGTAATTCTCTTTTAACAACCGTTGTTGCCATCATCGGCAGGCCGAAGAAACAACCTACAGGGCCTGAATCTGAAGTAGCTTGCCTGGAAGTATCCCCGTCTTTTGTAAACGGATAAAAACCAATGTCGCTCCAGAGAATTGGTGCATCAAACCCAATAATTTCTTGAATTATATGCTCGGAATTATCAAATGATCCGGCGCGGATACTTTTGAATCGGATAAAAACTATACCATCTTTGGTAAGAAAGATACTGACTTCTTGGAAGGGGTTACCTGAGTGATATGCCTCATGGTTGGTTTGCCAGCAGTAAGGGTAAAAGATAACGCGTATTGAATCCGGCGCACGAATATCCTTGAAGATTTTTCTCTGCAATGAATTGATATCCCTTCTTTCATCCTGAAATCTTGCATCAACCGAAGGCGTGATAGCCAACATCTGCTTAAGTTCGTACCCTGCATCTTGCAGTTTTCCAAAATAGTTTTGTGCTCGGAAAGCGCCTTCCGGTTCTGACCAATCAAGATGGAATACGCTTAACCGCTCTTCGCTTCTTTTCCTCAGTGTAGTAAGAAGCATCCAGCAGCCGCTGAAGAAAACCTCTGAATCCACATATGACTGCGTAAACTCATCACGACTAATTTCTATACCGGCATTATCCAATGGCACCCTGAAGATGGTTTTGTCTCCTAAACTATATTGATTTCTCAAAATGACTGCAGCAGGCAAGATGTTTAGCGAGCGCTTGATGCGCGCTGCATAATCCTCTGCCTGGCTGCTTAACTGATCAACAACTGGATGCGGATCTGTTTCCGGGCGAACTGACTTTTGTGTCAATGATGCAATTGGCAGGCCGATGAAACAACTCAAATTTTCTCTGGTGCCTGATCGCGCTAAATCTCTGCCTGAGTCCAAATCAAGATTATCTTTTACAATCTTGGTGCCAAAGCTGCCTTCAAATGCTACGATAGCGTGTTCTGCATCGGTGATAATGGCAAATCCTGAGCCAGAATGCTCAACAAAATCAGCGCAGGCCTCTAATTTTGGCCCCATGCTGCCGGCAGGCGCTTGTTCCGGATCATTCCTTAATATATCCCTTATCTCAGAAACGCTAATCTGTGGAATGCGCTGTTGGGTCGGTTTATTGAAATCGCGATAAAATGCATCGGTACCAGTCAAAATAACTAAACCATCTACTCCAAGCTCTAAGGCCAATACCTTTGAAGCCCTGTCTTTATCAATTACACCCTCGAATCCCTGCAACATACCTTTTTCATCTCGATATACAGGAATTCCGCCACCGCCGCAGGCAATAACTATAGTACCGCTATCGACTAATCTCTTTATTGATCCGATCTCAATAATACTAAGAGGATTTGGAGAAGGGACAACTCGTCTGAAACGCTTGGGATTATCGGCTCCGACTTCTTTTCTTTCGGCAATGGTCCAACCTTTTTCTGCTTCGTGTCTAGTTTTTTCTTCCTGAGTGTAGAATGGGCCAATAGGCTTGGTAGGTTTCTTGCTCAAAGGATCTTCTTTATCGATTAAAACTTGGGTGGGAATAACTACAATATCTTTTGCGATGCCTCTTTTTACGAATACATTTCTTAAGGTGCGCTCAATTAAATACCCCATACATCCTTCGGTATCGGCATCAAGTTGATCCAATGGCCGAGGAGGCGAACGCACGGCCTTAAGGCTTGCGGCTAATTCTTCGCGAATAGCTGCATCTCCCGCCTGCGGACCGTTTCCATGAGTAATAACTATTTCAAATCCTGCCGCGATTAAATCAGCAATAGTCTCTGCCATTTTTTCAAGTCGCACAAAATCATTTCCGCCCAAGGCGACGACTATGCGCTTTGGTGATTGCGATTTAGCAGCGCCCCCTCCAGACGAAGTCGTTGCTGCCATTAAAGGCAATCCAAAGAAACAGCCGGCGTTGGGCTCGGTATTTTCCGCCGCGGCGCGTGGGCGCGTTTCATCATTACCTTTCCGGGATGAAACACTGATACGCGATGGGCTGAAGGGACTAAAGTAAACCGCCCTCTCAGATGAAAAACCAGCTTTCTCCCAAAGCATAAATATCGGCACCGCAGCAAGTTCTTCTTGTGTAAAGTGTGCAGTGTTAGCTTCCAGTTTTATCATAAGCAAATTACGCAACCTAGACATGTCGTTTCTAGGATCCTCTATGTCATCCGCAGAAAAACTACGCCACTTAGAAACATCACTTCTGGATAAGAAATTTTTTAACTCGTCCAAAGTTGAGAATGCTGCCTCTGCGACCCGCTCAAAACATCCTGCAGGCAAATCGCGTTTAATAAAATCTTCACGCGAAATAACCCCATGTGCAATGCAAAGTTTTATAAGATAAAGTATGGACTCCTCATGGTAAAGATCCCCTTCAAGTTTTGTACCTTCGGGGACGATTGCGGCCAAACGCTTATAAACCTGTAACCCTATGCCGTGCCTTACCGGTGTTACAAAAATATCAAGGTGGCATAGGGTCAGACCACGCTCATCCAGGCGAACTTCAAAGCCTACCCATCCCCCAGCCATGGAACTCTCTGATCCATCGTTAATACCAAACCGCATCTCAACCGTACCGGATGATGGCTCTTTTCCGATAAATTTATTATACCAGTGAGGCGCGAAGAAATACGGCCCCACCCTATCCAATATTCTGACATATAATGCATCCGCGGCTATAGCAAGGCTTTTCTGCATTTCTAACGGGGTGGTGATAGCGATAGGATCTTCTCCATCCGTCGCTGCCAAGAATGGCCCGGCCTCGATGAGGCCCGAAAGGGCCGAGGCGGGCAATCCGAAGAAGCAGCCGAGATGCGGATTTGCCGGGCTGCTTCCGGAAGGATCATTTGCTAGCAACGCTAATTCTTTCCTTAATAAAGCCCGTTGCGCCATAAAACTCTCTCGGCGTTCGCCTAAAGCTGCTAATTCTTTGCTGGACATTTCTAGTAAATTGGGGGAAGTCACGATAACATTGCGCGTGGGCTTTACGCGGTCTTTATCGACAAAATCATAGAACAAAAATCCATAGCTATCAAAAACCAGGAATCCTCCGGCGCCTTGATAATAGTTAGCCATTCCCCTGTCAATGCAGAAAAAGTGGTTATCGACATTAAGAACACCGTCTTTTTGCGGGTCATGACCAAAGACAATTCTATTTACGCCTAATTCGTCAAGGATGCGCTGGTTGCGCTCTTCAATGTTCTTTGTATGCATCGGTAATATATTCGGAATGGCCCAATCTCGGATATTTAACACAGAGGAACTCTTGTCTAAGAACTTGAATGCTTCATCGCTGCTATTTTGCGCGTTTCTTAAATCCTTCTGGTCCTGATCAAGCGCTGCCAGGCCATACCAGCCTTTATATTCAAGAAAAACATGGCCCGTTATATCGTCTACAGGCACACCGGCGTGCACAAAAAGCGTGCCGAACTTATCTAAATAATATAATTTCAAGTTTTGTTGATACCAGATAGCTATCTCTTTTAATTTTTCATTTGATTTGGCTATAGCCAAAAGCCTATCCAGCACACCGGGAAATAGCTGCTCAAAATACTGAACTTTCAACTCTTGAGTGTGATATACCCCGGCAAGCGGCGGGAAGAATACAACCCGAGCTTTCTCTCGGAGATCCTTTTCATTTAAATCTTTAGGAAATATACCTAGTTCTTTAAATACATCCATCCCGTGATTAACCATCCAGAGCATAAGATAAAACTTGCTTCCTTCACCCAATAGTGTAAGGACGGTGAGCAATTCGTGGTTACCAAAAAGCGCGATTGCGCCGTTTTCAACCTGACGGCGAACCTCCTCATAAACCTTTACGCCTTCGGAGTCTCTATCCATATAATCGCCGAGCAAAATCAACTCTCTTATTGTCCGGTAAAATCCTAAGGCCTGCATAAAACGCCTGTAATTGCCATGGAGATCCGATAAAACTCTCTTAGGCGTAATCCTCCCACCATTTGCTAATGCGCTAATCAGTCTAGTTAATGATTCTTCTCTCTTGGATATGCCGGCCAGCCGCCTATTAAACCAAGTTATCTCTCTTTCGATTCTCTCCCGCGCTCGAATTCTTTCAGCTGCGTCGGATGACGAATCCATAGTCATCGCCATAATCGGCAATCCGAAGAAACAGCCGACGCTATCGCGAGAAGAATCTTGCCCTGCGGATGGCTTGCCCGCAGCCTGCCAGGGGATAAAATCTGGAATGGTATCGGAAAGCCTATGTTTATATTCTAGCGAAACGCCTTCTGTTGTTATGCTGGCGCTTGATTCGAAAAACCCTTTGGTAAAGGCGTCATCCCTGGCAATTTCTTCTGAGTGCCTGCGCGTTCTCTCCGCGATAATCCGCGCTCGGTCTCGGTTGGCTTCGCTTAATTGAGGCCTGTCTGTAGCGGCATATTCGCTGGGATCATACAAAACCACGATTTGAATATCTTGCGCGCCTCTTTCGGCAAGATGGCTAACGATGCAATTCATTATGATATTGGTTTTATCCGACGGGTAAGATTCAATTATTGCTTTTGCCTGGGTAATATGGGCTAAGCCGATGATAAGCTCTCCATCGCGGTTGACGGCTCGAATGGCAATCAGCGAACAGGTCATAACTCTATCTGCGCGCAAAGTAACTTTACTTCCCTTAGGAACAGTAACCAAGGCGATTCCTTTTTCTTCTACTGTAACTTCAGTTACATCTCCACTGCGACGAGTTCTAACATATTGAGAATCTATTTGTAGTTTGCCTTGATCAGACAACCATTCAGAATATGTTTCCACCGCGGGCGAAGAAAGAGGACGAGCGATACGCCTATCGCTACCGGTATTAATTTTCTGCCATCTCGCTAATAAATTCGCGCCTAATGGTGCGAACGGCCCCTTCAGGCTTCTTAATTGATTCTCTAATGCACGCAGAAAAGCTCCCCGGTTTTCAGCGGTCACGCCAAGTTCTGCAAGGGATTGCGCCTTGTCTGCCGTAACTGTAAAATTAATCTTGGCTTCTCTAAAAACCAACATAAGACAACGAATGGGAGCGCAGCGTAAGATATCAATAATTTCTTTTTCTTCTTCTGGCTGGAGGGCTTTCTCTGCCCTTCCTTCACTAGTTAATGCCATTACTGGCAGGCCCGCCAAAGTTGCAATGGCGGGCAGGCCGAAGAAGCAGCCGAGGGCCGCTC
>VGKH01000047.1 GCA_016867135.1 Candidatus Omnitrophota bacterium | reverse complement strand
TAAGGAGCTATCCAAATACGACGATTCTTTAAAGGCGTATCAGACGGCGCTATCTAAATCCAAGGGAACATCAAATATGGATGATTCGCAGATATACTTTAAGATTGCCGAGCTATTTGAAGAGAGGCAAGATTTGGGAAAGGCCACAGAAACTTACTTAAAGGTAGCTTATTTAACGTCTAATAATACTCCCTTGGTTATCAAGTCCTACCTGCGAGCGGCAAGGATTTTTGAAAATAAGGAAAGCTGGAAAGAGGCAAAGAAAATTTACGAAAAAATAGCTAATGAAAATGTAGAGGAAGCAAAATTCGCTAAGGAAAGAATTGAGTGGATCGATAACAACATAAAGAACTAGAAGGAGGAGGATCTATGGATTTTTGGAAGATGAGTGCCTGGCAGATATTTAAAGCCGGAGGCCCTTTGATGTGGCCGATCTTGCTTTGTTCGATTTTTGCCCTGGCCATAACTATGGAAAAGATTTTGCATCTGCACAAAATCAGAATCGATGTTAAAGGTTTTCTTGATTCAGTAATTGAGAAGCTTAAGCACGCGAATGTCAAAGAGGCGGTTTCTATATGCGAAAAAACCAACGCGCCCGTAGCCAATATCTTGAAGGCCGGGATAATAAAATATAACGCCTCCCGCGATGAAATAAAAGAAGCTATGGAGGATGCTAGTCTCTATGAGGTTCCTAGGCTAGAAAAAAATCTAAGCGCTTTAGCTACTATAGCCCATATTTCTCCGCTCTTAGGTCTTTTAGGAACGGTAACCGGAATGGTAAGGGCCTTTCAGGTAATACAGGTGAAAGCGACATCCTTAAATCCCGTTAGCCCCGGGGATCTTGCCGGAGGTATTTGGGAGGCGCTGCTTACTACTGTTGCCGGGCTTATGGTGGCGATACCCACCTATGTTGCCTATAACTTTTTTGTGAGTAGAGTAAACTCTATTATCGTTAATATGGAAAGAGCTGCGACAGAATTGGTGAATTTTATCACGCAACATTCGGGCTTAGCCAGAAAGAAGGAGTAGTCCAAAGTGAGATTTACAAGACATACTAAAATAGAGCATGGGTTAGGCCAGATAGATATCGCGCCCATGATAGATATGGTATTCCAGCTACTTATCTTCTTCATGTTAACATCTTCATTCATTTTTCAACCGGGCATAAAGGTTAACCTGCCGAAAGCAATAACTAGCGAGGTTATCAAAAAAGAAAGTATGGTAGTAACTATTTCAGGGGAAGATGTTATTTATTTGAGTGGCAAGGTAGTAACGATGGCAGATCTCAGGCAGGAACTTGGGGTGGCAGCAAAAAGACAAAGTCCTCTATTAATAAAATCCGACAGGAGGGCGTCTTTAGGCAGGATAGTAGAGGTTTGGGATTTGTGCCGGGAATTGGGAATCACAAAAATAAATATCGCCACTGACCAGGAGAGATGAGGATCCATAATTTTGTTTTTGACAAAACAATAGTAAATACCATGTTTGTTTCCTTGGGGATACATTTATTTTATTTTTCTTGCATTGTATTCACTTTTGAGGATAAAATAAGGTATTCGCTGGAGCCGCCGAACATTGATTTTTTGGGTTCAATCTTAAAAGGGTCGGATATTCTGACCGAGGGCGAAGCAGCAAGAGGTTCTTTTATAATTAAGATCTCTGATAAATTTCTGAATGCCCCGAGACAAGACGCAAAATTAGGTCAGAGTTACCCTTCGGTGAGTAAGCCTTCTTTTCTACGAAAAGGTTTGTCAGTGGGCCAGAAGCTCCCCACAAAATTCATCGGTACCCCATCAGGTTACGGGGTTGAAAAGAAAGCAGATAACGGAAATACACAAGATTCGGATAGCGTGTACGATTGGGGAACCAATCTAAAGCTTAAGTCTAATGATAAGAATTAATTTTTACACTTATTTATCAATTTGTTTAATCGGCGCCTTATTGTATTTATTAGTAAATTGGATATTTTCCCGGGATAGAGAGATAAAAGTGTCCAACTCAGGTTTTCGTTACCAATGCCCGATTTGCTTTTATATGTATTTAGATTTCGATTCTTTAGAATTTTCCCAATGTCCTAGATGCATGAGTTATTCAAAAAAGGAGGAACTAAAATGATTATAGAAATCGGAATAGTAGCCGGCGATATTTGGCACTATCTTGACCAGCAAGGCGCAACCACCCTCACTAGCCTTATATCTGGACTTGATAAGCCCAAGGATTTGATTCTAATGAGTTTGGGTTGGTTGGCTCGTGAAGGGCATGTAATCTTGCAAAAAGAAGGCCAAGATTACAGTATTGCCTTAAGAAAGTAGGGCAAGATATGGAGACAAATAATAATTACCAAAATAACAAAGGCGTGGTTTTAGTTACGGTGATAATTTTTGTAATTATAATGTCAATTTTAGCTGTGAGCGTCTTATTCGTAATGACTAATGAAGCTAGAACTGTAGAATATAATATTAAGCGTATTAAAGCCGCATATGCCGCCCAGGCAGGTTTTCAAAATTATCTCGAAGCATTAAGAAGTGATCCTAGCTTAACAACTCCGATTAATTTGGTTATTGATGGTATTAGTGTTGAAACCTATATTCAAGGACCTCCTTTTCCTGCCGGTTGTCCAACTGGCGGAGCCTCTAATGGTTGCATTGTAGCCACGGCCACATACTAAAGTACCTCTTACCGTATGTATCAAACGTTAATTCATAATAGAATATAATTTGAATAAATTGCGGTAAGTTTGAGTAAGAATCTCTAAAAAAACACTTGACAAGTTAAGAATTATATAGTTTAATTATATCTAGTTAATTTTATGATAATATGAATAGGTTAATGAATATTGATGAGTTGGCGAGGTATCTAAGGCTGGAGAAGCAGACTATTTATAACTGGCTCCATATGAGGAAGATTTCCGGCATAAAAGTCGGGGGAGTTTGGCGTTTTGATAAACAAGATGTAGATAAGTGGCTAAGGTCGCAATTCCGAAAGGCAGAAGATGGGAAGTAGAAAGCTCGGGATAAATTTTGACTCTGAAGCTTTAAATATAGTAGAAACAGAAAAACAGCGCATTATCTGCCATTATAATATTCCTTATCTAGAAACTCAGGATAAGGCTGAGGTGGTAGAGGTAACTGACCAGATAAGGCTGGCAGCAATATTGCAGAGAAGTTTAAGGGAAAAGGCTATTAAAACTGAAGAAGTCATAGCAGCAATACCCGCAAATGAAGTCCTGTTAAGATCGTTTCTTATTCCTTTACTACCTCAAAAAGAGGTAAAAATCGCCATTGATTTTGAGGCAAGAAAGCATATTCCTATTAAATTAGATTTGTTATCATTTGATTATACCTTGCAAAAAGTTAAAGAAAAGAAGGCAACAAAATTCAAAACTCATTTTGTTGGGGTTAAAAAAGAGATATTGGACAGATACGCATATGCTTTAGAGCAGTCTAGTTTAAAGATTGTTTCCATTGAAGCATCCTTATTAAGTTTGTTTAGGGTGCTTGTCTTCAAAAAATTGGTAAAAATGAATTCCAGTATTGCAATTGTTGATGTCAGTAAAAATGAAGGTAGTATTTGCATAGTTGAAAAAGGCTTCCCGCAACTAATCAGAGACTTTAAATTTACCGCTATAAGTAGAGACACCTATGCTAGAGAGCCGGAGTCTATATCGTCGCTTTTAAATAAAGAGATACGGCTTTCTTTTGATTATTACCGCAGGCAGTCGCCCAAAGAGGAAGTCGATCATATTTTTATTTTTAGCGAAGAAAAAGACGAATCAATCAAAGAGAATTTAATTAAGGAGTTAAATATACAGGCTTCTCTTCTCCGGCCAAACGAAGTATTGGGTTTAAGGGAAGAGATCAAGATAGGCGAACTAAAGGCCTATGGCGCTTCTCTTGGCAGTTTAGTGGCATCGGTAAAGCCCATAGACTTGTACAAAAAAAGAAAGACCGTTGAGCCTAAAGAAAAAAAAGAAGGGGAAGAGATGCCGGAGATTCCGATCTCTCTCAAGTCGGTTGTCCGGACTTCGGTCATAGCGGTTGTATTTATTCTGCTTTTTTATTTGTTTGTCGATTATAGCCAAGTAATGGGGCTAAAGAACCAAATCGACAGCCTATCCCAGAAAAGACTGTCCCTCAAGCACAAGTTAAGCTCTCTAGACTTGAGCGAGCTACAGAATATAAAGACTAATTACGAAGAACAGATTAATTCTTTCAAGGAGGCCAAGAAGGTAACTTACGTTACACCGTTATTAAATGCTTTGCCAGCTTTAGTCCCTAGAGGGATTTGGTTAGGAAGGGCTGATTTAAGACTTAATCAGGGATTTATTTTTAAGATAGAGGGAAGGGCTTATTTGGAAGATGAGAATGAGCAGATAAACGCAGTGAATAAATTTCTTGCTAATATTAAGGAGAACCCCGAGTTCAAGAAGATTTCTAACACCGTAGGATTGGATTACATTAGGCAGTCAACGGTTGATAAATTTGCCGTTACGGAATTTAGCATAACTTGTAAATAATATGGATATGAACAATTTGTCAAAAATTGAGATATCACAACTGTCTAAGAATAAGAATCTATTAGCCAATATAGGTATTATTGTGATAGCGTTAATCATTGTTCGAAATGTGCATATTGGCGAGCTTCAAAAAATTAGTATTTTAAAAGAGCAGATTAATAAAGAAAATGAAATTGCTGGTTTTATAGACACCTTAAAATCCTTGGAGGACCAAGTAGACAATCTTCAAAAAGGCTTTCAGGTTAATTTGACTTCCGACCAAGTGATAGAAAAGGTGTCTCTTTTAGGAAGAAAATATAATTTAAAGATTAGCTCGATTGATTCGCAAGCAGCCATAGACAAAAAGTTATACCAACTTATCCCGATAAGATTAAGAATAAACAGCGATTACCATAAGTTAGGGCATTTTATCGGCGAAATAGAAAAGACTCAGATATTAAAAGTAGAAAGCTTAAATATCGACAATAGGCAAAAATATTTTTCTGAAACGCCTATCGAGAGCGAGATTGCTTTAGATCTGGCAGCAGTTTCATTAAAGAAAAAGTAAAGATGAAGAATTTACTTTTATTCATTACAGTTTTTTTATCGCTTGCTTGCTTCAATGTTTTTGCTCAAGGAGAGCAGCTTGGGGCAGAGGCAAAAAATGATAGTAATAGCATGGCTACTTATAATGCGGATGTTTATCGGGATCCTTTTATACCAGTAATTAAGAAGGAGGAGGCGGTATCGCAGCAGGGCGGTCCGGAAACAGGCGCCATTGAAGTAGCCCCTCCTGAGTTTGACGTTAAAGGCATGATATGGAATACCGATAGTCCCCAAGCAATAATTGACGGGAAAATCTTACGCTTGGGAGATGAGGTTAAAGATGCCAAAATTATCGAGATTTCAAAAGAAGGCGTTAAGTTATTATTTAGAGGACGAGTTATTACGGCAAAGCCGAAAATCGGGAAATAGCGGTAGAAATTAGGAGGTTAAAATGAAAAAGATTTTTATCAGGGTGATTTCAGTGGGAATATTTCTTATATTATTTATTCCTTCCGCTTCATCCGAGATATCTACGGGCCAATCTTTTTCCAGCTATTCCAAGATGATATCTATGGATTTTCAAGATGCCAATATGAAGGATGTGTTAAAGATTTTCTCGCAACAATCTGCCTTGAATTTTATCGCTTCCGAAGAAGTGCAGGATAGGACTGTTACTCTGTACTTGGACAATGTCCCGGTCGAGGAGGCATTGGAAAGGCTTCTTACTGCTAATAACCTTACCTATGAAAAACAAGAGGGCAGCAACATTTTTATCGTTAAAGAACTCGCAGAAGGATTACAGACTGTAACTAAAATCTTCTTTCTAAAGTACGCCTCTGTTTCAAGTTCGAGGCTTAAGTCAGAAATCAGTAGCGGACTTGTGAGGAAAACTGAATTTGAAGGTAGTAGCAGCGAAGGAGGAGCGGCAGGTACAGGTGGCGACACGGCAAGCGCAGTAGCTGCTGAAGTTACAAATATTAAAAAGATAGTTGAGAATTTTCTTTCTAAAGAAGGTAAGGTTATTGAAGACGCTCGCACGAATAGTTTAATCATTACTGACAAACCCGAGCAATTTTCAATTATTGAAAAGACTATCGCGTTACTTGATGTGCCAACTCCCCAGGTAGTTATTGAAGTTGAAATGCTCGATGTCTCTAAAGATTTAGTGGATAAAATGGGTGTAAATTGGGACGCCACCCCAACAGATTCTTCATTAACTTTTAGTGGCGCCTCAAGACAAACTAAATTTCCTTTGGACGGTGGATATATCGGTGATAGTACTGGTGTCGTAACTAGCAAAACATTCACTATGGGTACTATAAGCGCTGCAGGCTTAGATATCGCTTTAGATTTTATTTCTACAGATACCGGTACAAAATATCTTGCCAGGCCGCGCATCCTAACTTTAAATAACGAAACAGCCGAGATTAAAATTGTCACAGATGAAGCAATCGGTCTCAAACAAACAGTATCACAAGAAGGTATCCAGTCAACAGAGGAAGCAGAGAGAGCAGAGACTGGAGTTGCTTTACGAGTTACTCCCCAGGTAAATACTGAAACCGGAGAAATTACCATGTTTGTAGAGCCTACTGTTAGCGAAGCGTCAACAAGTAGCCTTGGCAGCGCCTATAAAGATCCTGAAAGAAGACAAACCAAATCCGTGCTTAGGATAAAAGACGGAGAAACCATTGTTATCGGCGGTTTAATACGGACCAGAGGCACTGAGGTAATAACCAAAGTTCCTTTTTTGGGCGATATTCCTTTATTGGGCGCGGCCTTTCGGCATAAAAATAAATCAAAGGACGAAGACAGGGAATTGATAATTTTTATCACTCCGCACATCGTAAAAGAACAAAAGATAACTAGCGCTAGCAGTAAGATCAATCATATTTTGCCTTTCTCGAGAGAACAGGATCTTCCCCAGCAAAAAATGGCAGAAGTTGACAATGCTCTATCAAGATTTGAAAAGAAGAATCGCTAGTGTTATAATATTAAAAATAAATGAGGTAATTAATGGCTGTTCATCTTAAATTAGGTGAAATTTTAGGAAAACGGGGCTTAGTCACAAAAGAACAGCTCGAAAAAGCCATAGACCTTCAGAAGAAAGAAGGGCTACGTATAGGCGAGGCATTGGTAAAATTGGGGGCGATCAGCGAAGAAAATTTGATAGAGGCTCTCGGTAAACAAATATCCATTCCCTACGCTACGAAAAGTTCCGGATTGCTTAGCCCCTCGGCTGAACAGGGCCTGGAAGAGTTAATCTCGAGAGACTTTGCGCAGAAAAACTTAGTCTTGCCACTTTCAAGAAATCTTAATTCCTTGACCTGCGCTGTCTTTGATCCATTAGATTTAATCTTGATTGATAATCTAAAAAAAATGACCGGCTGTGAAATCAATTTGGTTATAGCGACCAAAACCGATATATTACGCGCAATAGAAGAGTTCTATAGTAAAAGTTCTTTATTAGGAGAAGCGGTCAAGGATTCTTATCATATAGATAAAATGATTATTGAAGATGATGAACGCGAGGAAGAAGAGTTAAGTTTAGATAAGCTGATTGCCAAGGCAGAAGAGGCCCCGGTTGTAAAGCTGGTAGATTTGATTATAAGGCAGGCCATCGATGAGCGCGCTTCTGACATTCACATAGAACCGTTTCCGGAAAGGACTAGTTTAAGATACCGCATTGACGGAGTATTGTATGAGATTCCTCCTCCGGCAAAGCATTTGCATCTTCCGATAATTTCAAGAATTAAGATTCTTTCCAAGCTTGACATTGCGGAAAAACGCCTGCCGCAGGATGGCGCTTTTATCGTTAAGTTGGAAGATAGGATTGTTGATTTAAGAGTTTCTTCTATTCCTACGATTCATGGCGAAAAGATTGTCATACGTATTTTGGATAGGGGTCTGGCGCCTTTGGACTTAGTTAAGTTGGGTTTTGAGCCTAAGCAACTAGAAAATTTTAAGAAGGCGGTTTACAGTCCTTATGGCCTGGTTTTTTTGACCGGTCCAACCGGTTGCGGGAAAACCACAACATTGTATGCGGCTTTAAAAGAAATAATGGATCCGCGAAAGAATATCCTCACAATCGAAGAGCCGGTTGAATATAGGATAGAAGGTATAAATCAGGTCCAGGCAAAACCTGAGATCGGTTTGACATTTGCCGCGGCGCTACGTTCATTTTTACGCCAAGATCCTGATATTATGTTAGTAGGCGAGGTAAGAGATTTGGAAACAGCTCAGATTTGTGTGCGCGCAGCTCTTACCGGCCATTTAGTTTTAAGCACGCTTCATACCAATGACGCTCCTTCGGCCGTGACGCGTCTAATAGATATTGGCGTTGAGCCATATCTTTTGATGCCTTCGCTTCTCTGTGTTGTTGCGCAGAGGCTAATCAGAAAATTGTGCCCGAAATGCAAAGAGGCATACGAGCCCAAGCAGAGCGATTTAGGCAGTATTCAGTTTTCCGGTAACCAACCCATATATAAAGCCAAAGGTTGCCCTAATTGTAATCAGATAGGTTACCGCGGAAGGATGGCAATCTGCGAAGTTATGATGGTAAATGATGAGATAAAAACTTTGATACACAATAAATCCGAATATGGTAAAATAAGGGAAGTGGCTAAGAAATCCGGGATGACCACTCTTTTTGAAAGCGGTTTTAAAAAAGTTGAGGCGGGGGTTACTAGCTTGGAAGAAGTTTTAAGCGTTACTATGGGAGAAAGCTAATGCCTTATTTTCGTTATACTGCGAGAGACGCCGATGGAAAAAAGAAGGTTTCTATTGAAGAAGCCCGTGATAAAGAAAGCTTAATAGAGAGGCTGCAGACGCAGGGTTTATTTGTCATTAATGTTATCCCGGAAATTGGGGCAAAACCTCAGAAAGCAACGGGCAAACAAGTTTTCAAACGCGGCCGTATAAAATTAGAGGATTTAGTCCTTTTTGCCCGGCAGCTGGCTACGATGTTAAATGCAGGAGTCCCCTTATTAAAAAGCTTGGAGGTTATTTCTTCCCAGGTAGAAAGCCAAAAATTCTCTAAGACCTTAGAAAAGGTAAAAAATGATTTGGAGAAAGGTTCATCTTTGAGTCAATCTTTAGCACGGCATCCTAAGGTTTTTAATCAGTTTTGGGTGAGCCTTGCTGAGGTAGGAGAAGCCTCAGGAACTTTACCTGTTGTTTTAGAGCGTTTGGCTTTTTATTTAGAGCAGAAGGCAGATTTTGATAGGACAGTATTATCAGCAATGTTGTACCCACTTATCTTAGTTTGTCTTTGCGCTGCAGCTTTATTGGCTTTTTCCTTACTGATAATCCCTAAATTTACTACTATATTTAGTGGTTTTAATATGAAAATGCCTCCTCTTACTGCAGCAATTTTGGGAGGTTTTGGCTTTATTCGTACAAAGTTTATTTTTATTGTAGGAGGTTTGTTCGTTTCTTTTGTTTTGTTTAAGAGATACATTTCTACCCCAGTCGGTAGGCGACAATGGGAAGTCATTTTATTGAAGTTGCCCATCGTGGGTAATTTTTTTAGAGATCTCTATATAGAAAGATTCACATCGCATATGTCAATTTTGGTTGAGAGCGGAGTGCCGCTTCTTTATGCTTTGGAGATCTCAGAAAGGATGATTGACAATTTCACTGTTGCTGCTATAATTAATAAAATAAAGGACAATGTGCGGCAGGGAAAAGTTATAGCCGAGCCAATGCAGGAAACTGCTTTTTTCCCTCCCATGGTTATACAGATGATCACTATAGGAGAAGAAACCGGAGAGCTTGGTAATATGCTTAAAAGGATAGCAGCTTTTTATCAAAGTATTATTGAGACTTTTTTAAAGCGCTTTGGAATTATATTTGAGCCGGTTATGCTTATTTTTATGGGTGTTGTTATAGGAACG